>CAZAOX010000063.1:0-3802 GCA_964486985.1 uncultured Candidatus Saccharibacteria bacterium | reverse complement strand
TCATCCAAGCCTATAAGCAATCGGAAATCTCCACCTGGAGCAGACCCCGAACAGCAGGCGAGCTAAACGGCTTCATAGACAGTCGCATCAAGGCTCTTGGCGACCTAGATTTAGTATAGACTACATCAATCAATCCGTCTTAGCGGGCCTACCCGATAAATCGTGTACTGCCAAACGGCACCTTGCCCTGAACCGCCTCTTTTGCCCCTAGCGTCGTTGCTGAGTGAATCGTTCGAAGACCCCAAAAATGATTAATCTTATCAACGGCCTCAGCCAACTGGGTGGCCTCCTGGGCTTCACCAAACAGATCCATCAATTGCTGGCTTTTAGGTGCTAACGCGTAGCAGGTGACGCCAATTTCAAAAATAGGCAGGGGAGCAGAAGCGAACATTTGGCGAACTAATCTAAATAGTGTCTTTTCGTCATCAAACAGTCGCTCCTGCAGTGTATGGTTTTTCCATAAACCACCTTCGCTCGGCTTAACGTAGATTCTCACCCCACCAGCTACCACCCCTTGAGAACGCAGTTTAAACGCTACATCTTCACAGAGACTATAAAAACGTTGTAAAACTTGCACGTGGCTCAAGCCTTTTCCGTCCAGAACAAACTGGCGACCGATCGTTTTCATGCTGTACTCGACATCATCAACCTCCCAACCCCTTAACCTTTTATGCCACAGCGCTCCCACTCGACTCTTAAAAACCTGTTTTTCTAGCACTCCCCTATCGGCCAACAAAAAATCCAGGGGAGTGCCTATACCCAGTTGGCGCAATCGCCGACCAAATCCCCCAGCTATGCCAGTTAGGTCTTCTAGCTCCAGTTTTGCGTACATTTGACGTAAGTTGCGATGATTTATCAATGTCAATCCGTCAGGCTTATCAAACCCCGCAGCGGTCTTGGCTAAAAAACGATTTGTGCCGATGCCAACATTACAACTCATATACTCACCTATTTCTTGCCTTAGGCGCTGTTTTATCTCTTTGCCGACTTCGAGCAAATCGCGCTCCCCCACCTCGCGTGGGCTACATGAAAAGTCTATCAACCCCTCGTCGATACTTTTCATCTGCACCTCTGGAGAATAGCCCCTCAATATACCCAATAGCTGACGATAAACATGAAAATACTTTGGCGGATCGCTCTCAACTGCCGTCAAGCTAGGGCAAAGCAATCGAGCGGTCTTAAACCTCATGCCAGTCTTTATACCACTAGCCTTCGCCTCATAGCTCGCCGTGACTATCACTGCATTATCATGAGCACGGTTAACTACTGCTACCGGTTTATGACGCAAAGTCGGTCGTGACTGCTGTTCGACAGTCGCAAAACAACTGTTTAGATCGATATGCATGATTAACGGCCTACTGCAGTTGATATCACTCTCCATGGCTCGCCTCTCTCGTCAGCGTCCAGGTCAGAGCTACACTGTCAAATTCCAGCCGATAATCCGCCCGACCATCCGTCACGTCAAAGATATGGACTGTTTTTGAGCCTTGCTTATAAGGGTAGCCTAGACCTAATTTCGAAACAGCCACCTCTTGTCCATTTTTTCGCCGAAATTTAACCGGCAAACACGGCCGTCCCCCAGCCGAAAAACGAGCAATCACCTCAACGCGCTCGTCTAAGATACTTTCCTGATACATAAAAACCTCTTTTCAAAAGAAACGCTTTTGACAAAAAGGCTCGCCCGAACATCTCGAGGTGCCGTTTCTTTGCACCTACACATCCGCAAACGAAAGACCAACGCCAGTGACCGAAGTATAGCTTGGTATTTCTAATTATATCACCAGGCTATATGTTTGAAAAAAGTAGCATTTTTAGCTATAATCCATGAGTGTTATACGGTAGCGTAGCTCAGTTGGACAGCCTTGAGCGTAAAAATAATAGCGTAAAAAGCTCTGACCAACTATAGTATATCTACAAAGCCAAATATATAACATGACCTAAATCCAGTTTACATATGGCAGCGTAGCTCAGTTGGTCAGAGCGTAGGACTCATAAGCCTAAGGTCACTGGTTCAATCCCAGTCGCTGCTACCAAGAAAGTCAGTCACTTAACAAGTGGCTGTTTTTCTTTTTGCCCCTATTCTCTATCTATAAAGTTTATGCTAAAATACCAGAGAGGACATAGCAGTAAATAAACATGGATCCATACGTCATATCATCTCTAGCGACAATCGCCTTTGCAGGGCTGATTCATAGCAGTTTCCAGCTTAGCGTTAGCGTATTAACACTGCTAAGTGGCCACTCACTAGGTCGTAAAACAGCCCACAAGCGGGTACTAAGACTAACAAATAGCTTCATCATTGGTGTTGTATCTATTACAACACTGTTGCTAACCTCGCTCGCCTACTATTTCGAGATAGTCATCAGTCAAGTTTACGGCGGAGAACGCTTGCTGGCCGCAATTGCCAGTGGGCTTTTGGCTGGGCTAGGCCTGGCTACTTGGGGCTTTTATTACCGACGAGACTCAGCCGGTACAGCTCTCTGGCTACCTCGAAACTTTGCTCGCTACCTGACAAAACGAACTAAAGCCACCAAGAGCAACGCCGAGTCACTAGGTCTAGGCATGGTCAGTGTCATCGCTGAACTGCTGTTTATCGTCGCTCCGATGATGACGGCGGCCCTAGTCATCTCATCATTAGACGGCCCACTACTGCAAATCGTTGGTATCACCGTCTATACCGTCTTGTCTATCCTCCCACTTATCATCATCCTCATGCTTGTTGGTAGTGGTCATCGCATTAGCCGTATACAAGCATGGCGAGAAGAAAACAGACCTTTTCTGCAATTTATCGGAGGTGGCAGCCTGATCATCCTATCGGCATTTATCATCGTTGAGCGACTGATCGGCTATAGCCTATACGGAGGCCTGTAGGATGAGCGACGACCTACGTATCGATGTCATCAAGGCTGGCGGTACAAGACCCACCGAAGAATTCAACCCAGAAAAACTCCACAAAAGTATCGTGGCTACTTGCCTGAGCTTACAAACACCAGAAGGTCAAGCTGAAGAGATCGCTCGAACAGTAACTACCGGGGTCATCCGCTGGTGTGGCGACCGTCGAGAGATAACCAGTGAAGATATCCGACGCATCAGCGCTGAAATTTTACACAAACAACACCCAGAAGCATCGTACATCTACAAACAACAGCTAATGGTCTTATAGGAGGCTCAGTACAATGGCACAAAAACCAGCATTTGACTATGACATCATCGTGATTGGCAGTGGTGCTGGTGGTAGCCCAGCCGCAACAATCGCCGCCCGGGCTGGTAAAAAAGTAGCTATCATCGAAAAAGACACCTTTGGTGGCGAGTCCCCCAACTGGGGCGAGATCCCTCTCGGATCATTGCTTCACGCCGCAAACATCTACGATAAAGCCAAGCAAAGTGCCAAATTTGGCTTACGGACAAATACCGTCGGCTACAACTACCCCTCTCTGATGACTTGGCGGGATACAGTCGTCAAACGAACTGGTGCAGCTGGCAATCGTCGTTATTATGAAAAGCAAGGCATCAGCGCTTTTAATGGCACAGCGCACTTTTTGACACCCAACGAGATATCCGTCAATCGTCGACATCTATCCGCTCGGAAAATTCTCATCGCTACTGGCGCCGAATGGACGACTCCAGATATACCCGGTCTCAGCGAAACCTCCTATCACACCCCAAAAACCATCCTGACGCTCTCGCGACCACCAAAATCTATCTTCATCATCGGATCTAGCTCGACCGCTATCGAGATAGCCTCGCTTCTGTCGATTTTTGGCACAAAAGTTTACCTCTCAGACTCCGCTACCAGGATATT
>CAZAOX010000062.1:0-3901 GCA_964486985.1 uncultured Candidatus Saccharibacteria bacterium | reverse complement strand
TTGAGGTAGCGGTATTCGCTCCAGGAGTAGAGCCCGTCAAGGACGATGTATTTTTGACCAGCCTTGATGAGGTTTTCCATCTGTTCGACGGATTTCTGCATGAAATATTCGTTGCCGTGTTTTTGGCGCATGTCCTCGCGGAATTGTCTTTGACTTTCGGCGGTGATCTCAATATTTTGGGCACGCATCTCATCATAGATAACACCACCGGTATAGACCCGGGGGTGGCCATTGGCGGTAATGTGGTCGATAGCAGTACTTTTGCCTGCACCGGGCATACCAACGAAGGCTAAAATTTTGACATCTCTATTTGCCATCAGAATTATTATAGCAAATAATTGAAGCAATAGAGAGATAGTCTCTTGCTAGGCGAGGATTGCGGGAGGGCTGAATGTTTATTGGCTAAAGGCTGGGCCCCTTGATGCTATACTGAGGACATGGAACGGTTAGTGGTGATTGATGGCAAGAGTGTGTTTTATCGCGGGTATTATGCGATGCCTAATTTGTCGACGGCGGACGGCACACCGACGGGTGGGGTGTTTGGCTTTGTTAGCTTGGCGCTAGAGATCATCAAACAGCTTAAGCCTGACTATGTGGCGGTGGCGTGGGATAAGCCAAAAACCAATATCCGCAAGCGGCTAGAGATTTATCCAGAGTATAAGGTTGGGCGCAAGCCTGCTCCGGCGGATTTTTATGAGCAGGTGCCGATACTTCACGAACTCTTGGGGGCGTTTGGCTGGCCGATGTATGAGATTGATGACTATGAGGCGGATGATATCATGGCGACTTTTGCTCGCCAAGCGGAGGCTCGGGGGGTAGAGACTTGTTTAGTAACGTCAGACCTGGACGCCCTGCAGTCTGTTTCATCGCTAACTAGAGTGTTTGCGATGAAGCAAGGTTTTAGCAAAATCGACGAATTTACGCCGGCGGCTTTTGAAGAAAAATATGGTCTAAAGACTGGTCAATTTCTTGACCTTAAGTCGCTAATGGGCGATTCGAGTGATAATTTGCCAGGAGTCCCAGGAGTAGGTCAAAAGACGGCCGTCAAGTTACTGCAGGAGTATGGTGATCTGGACAACATATATGCTCACATAGATGAAGTGGCTGGCTCGGCTGGAAAAAAACTTCGTGAGGGTAAAAATTTAGCATATTTGACTAAAAAAGTAGCCAGGCTTTGGTCGGATATACCTGTGGATTTAGATTGGGATGTGGCCGATGTCGAGGATTGTGATTTTGAGAAGGTTGCTGAGATTTTGCGTCGGCTAGAGTTTACTTCGCTACTTTCTAAGTTGCCTGAAAACATGCGTGGTAACGTGCCGGTAGCCAAAGAAGTTGAGCTACCAAAAATAAAACCTCTTGCTAAAGAGCCAGTTTTTGACGCTGAAACTTGCTTGCATGTCGACGGTGACATGCTGTACGTTGCTTCATCTTTAGAGAAAGTTTTTTCTGTAAAGATAAAAGGTATGCCCGCGTCAGCCTGGCGGGCACTAGAGATGGGCAAGGTGATCGCTTATGACATCAAGGAACTATATCATTTGTTGGACCAGGCTGGTGTTAGTGTCTGCTTTTCTGAAGTTCATGACGTGCGCCAAGGTGCTTTTTTGATCGACCCACTGAAGCGCGATCGTAGCCTAGCTGGTTTAGCCATGGACGGGGCAGAGGACGATTCGCCTGAGCGGGCAGTGTGGCGGTTGTTGACGGTTTACGAAACTCAGCAAAGGATTTTAGCTGGCGATATTGACTTGTCGAGGGTAGCTAAGGAGTTTGATTTTCCAGTCACTTGGCCACTTTTCCAGATGGAGAGGCGAGGCATGAAGCTTGATGTCTCGTTCTTAGAGACGATGAGTAAAGAGTTGTCCGGGGAGCTCGGCCAAATTGAACAACAAATGTATGACTTAGCTGGCTATCAGTTCAATCCCGCTAGCCCCGCTCAGTTATCTGAGGTATTGTTTACCAAACTTCAGCTACCGACAACGGGCATCAAAAAAGGAAAAACCGCTTATTCGACTGGTCAGAAAGAGCTCGATAAGCTCCGCGGGCAGCATCCGATTATCGAACTAATCGAAAGATATAGGGAGCTGTCGAAGTTGATGAGTACTTACGTTGAAGCTTTGCCGAAATTAGTCGACGAAAACAGTTTCCTGCATACAACTTTTAACCAAGATGTGACGAGTACTGGTCGGCTGAGTAGCACAAACCCAAACCTGCAGAACATCCCAGTTCGTACGGAACTCGGCAAGAAAATTCGCCGAGCTTTTGTGCCACGCGACAACAAAGTGTTCGTTAGCGCGGACTATTCACAATTTGAACTGCGATTGGCCGCGGTTTTGGCGGATGACAAGGAGCTGATAAAAGATTTTAACAGTGGCATTGATATCCACACAAAGACCGCTGCGGAGGTTTATGGCATAGCGCTAGAGGATGTCACACCAGATCAGCGCCGACATGCTAAGGTGATTAATTTTGGAGTTCTCTATGGCATGAGCCCGCATGGTCTGGCTTCGGCGACAGGCATGAGTTTCGGTGATGCTAAGCGGTTTATCGATCAGTATTTTGAAGCAAGAAAGCCTATTCGCCAATATCTGGACAAGACTTTGAAGCAGGCTGAAGAGCAGGGCTATGTGGCGACGTATTATGGGCGACGCCGACCAACTCCAGACGTCAAGTCGAGTAATTTTATGGTTCGCGAATCAGCCAGGCGAGCAGCGATGAATATGCCGATACAAGGTACGGAAGCTGATTTGATGAAATTAGCGATGATTCGTCTAGAGAGTGAGTTGGAGGGGCTAGGCGAGCAAGTCTTGCAGATCCATGATTCTGTTTTAGTCGAATGTTCGCCAGAAAATGTCGGTGAAGTGCAGGAGGTTATGAAAAATATCATGGAAAATATCGCTCCAGAATTGCCGGTTAAACTGCAAGTTGATGTTCATATGGGTGAGAATTGGGGAGAGGTCTAGACTATGGATACAATTAAACAAATTAATCCTGAACAGCCACTGCGACAATACGACTTGGTGGATCCGCTATCTCATGCAGAACTGCTTAATTCCGTGTCAGTAGAGATTGGGGTTGATGAGGTGAGTTCACATGAGACACAGCATTTGATTCGAGAAATGCGGCGAATTGCTGCCGGGAAAGACGAAGAGGGTGGCGCGCAGATGGTAGGTCTGGCTGCTCCGCAGGTCGGTGTTAGCAAAAGGCTATGTTTGATTGACTTGAACGCTACCGGTATGCGTGAAGAGCAAAATTTAGTAGCTTTGATTAACCCTAGAATTACTGGCCATAGTGAGAGCTTAGTAGATGGCCGGGAGGGTTGCTGGTCGGCTGGAAAGTATTGTGCGAATGTTCCTAGGTATGATTTTGTGATTGTTGAGGCGTTGAGCGCTGACGGGAAGACAGTAACGTTGGAGCTAGAGGGTTTTGTAGCTCGAATCGCCCAACACGAAATTGACCATCTAGATGGCATACGTTGTATCGACAGGGTGCCTGAGGGTGAAGACTGGAGACTCCATCGAGTAGACGTGAGTGATAAGGAGGAGTTTGATAGATATAGGCATGAATGGCCGACTTGGTCTGAGATTTTTCGGCGATCTGAATGGGAATTATTTCGTGAAGGAGTGGCTACGGATGGTCCGAGCGATAGTTTTTGACTATTTTGGCGTCCTGGCTCATCGTTATGGGCGGTGCGATGCGGAGATGATAGAATTTATCCAAGAAGAGCTGGTCGGAAAGCATAAGTTGGCGGTGCTTTCAAATATGAACGGCGGTACGGCAGAGGAAATGTTGGGTGAGCACGCTAGTCTGTTTGATGTCGTAGCTTTGTCTGGGGAAATGGGGTTTGCTAAGCCAGACAAGAGAGCATACCTAGAAGTGGCAAGACTGCTTGGTGAATTTCCATCTG
>CAZAOX010000061.1:0-3947 GCA_964486985.1 uncultured Candidatus Saccharibacteria bacterium | reverse complement strand
CTCTGACGGTATATGTAAGTGTTTTGATTTTTGATATCTAGTCCAGAGGCGATGAAATATTTAAGATTTTTTAGCGAATTGGTATATAGGTCAGAGTGGTCTATCGGTGTAGTAAAGCTGTGCAAGTCTGGCACAAACATGTTAATCTGGTGAGTTTGACTATATTTTTTCTGCATTTCAACCATCGGCAAGAAAGCACCTAGGTAGTTGCCTATAGTCGGCTCTTCATTGGAGCGTATGCCTGTTAAAATAACCTCTTTCATCTGTTGTATTGTATCACATCTAGGACTCGTGCCTCAATCGATGATAAAAATAAAAACACCTCTAGTTTGAGAGGTGTTTTTATGCTCAATAACTGTTTAGCGCTTCGAGAATTGTTCCTTCTTGCGGGCTGCGCGCAAACCGTATTTCTTGCGTTCTTTTTCGCGAGGATCGCGTTTTAGCATATCAGCCTTGCGTAGAACAGGTCGCAGATCAGCGTGAGCAGCTGTCAGGGCCTTGGCAATACCAAGCTTCATAGCGTCAACTTGACCGCTCATACCACCGCCCTTAGCTAGGATGGTGATGTCATACTCTTTCTGTTTGCTAACAGCAGCCAATGGATCGGTAATCTCCGCCAGTAAAGTCGCATTGTTGTCTAGGTACTCTGCGGCTGGCTTGCCGTTGATGGTGATATTGCCCTTTCCAGGAAGGAGTCTAACGCTCGCAGAAGCACTTTTGCGCCTGCCGAGGCCGTAGAAATATTTATTATCAGCCATAATTATTTAACCTCAACTTTCTCAGGAGATTGTGCAGTGTGGCTATGTTCAGGCCCTGCAAAAACTCGCAGTCTCTTTAGTCGTTCATCCTGGAGTTTGTTCTTTGGTAGCATACCCTTGACCGCCTCTATAATGATGCGATCTGGTGACTTGTCCTTAACTTGTTCCAGGGTGAGTTCTTTTAGCGCTCCAGGGTATCCGCTATGACGATAGTACTTCCTGTCAAGGTTTTTGTCGCCAGTAACGACTAAGTCCTCAGCATTGATAACTATGACATAGTCACCCCCATCGATATGAGGTGTGTATGTCGATTTGTATTTGCCAGTCAGGTGAGAGGCTATTTGAGTAGCCAAGCGGCCAACAGAGGCCTCTGAGGCATCAAATAGTACCCATCGGCGGTTCACTTCTGAAGGTTTTTGTGAATAGGTTTTCATTATCTTTCTCCGCTCCTCTTATTGAGCACAGTAGGCTTCTGTGAAAGATGCTTATCTGCTGACTTGGTGGTCTTTGTTGCAACAGGCTTATTAGCAGTACTAGACTTTTTCTTAGGAGCTACAGGCTTGTCGGTGGTCTTTGGCTTCTCAGCCTGCACTGTCGATGAGCCTAGTTTATCAACAAACTCAATGATAGCCATCTGAGCGCCGTCTCCGACCCTAAGCCTAGTTCTCTCAATTCTGAGATAGCCACTGTTGCGATTGACTAATTGCGGTGCAATCTCGTCAACTAAGTGAAAAGCGGCTACTTGAGTGCTTAGACCAGCGATGACCTGTCGTCGACTAGCCAAATCGGCTTTTTTAGCTTTGGTGATCAGCTTCTCAGCGTAGCGACGTAGCTCTTTAGCCTTTGGCAGAGTTGTTTCGATCCGACCGTGCTCAACCAGACTTGTAGCCAAGCCCTTCATAAGTGCACGTCGCTGATCGCGCTCGCGAGAGAACTTTCGGCCTTGATATCCGTGTCTATGCATATTAGAACTCCATCTCCTCGAGTTGATCTTTCACCTCTTCGAAAGCTTTTGCTCCGAAGCCTTTTAGCTCTTTAAGCTCTTGCTCCGATAACGTAACTAGGTCTTGAATAGTGCGAATCTCGTTGTTTATCAGGGCGTTAGCTGTTCTAGCGCTTAAGCCTAGGTCTTCAATTGACATAGTCAGGTTTGTGCTTTCTGATTCGTCTTGCTCGCCGACAGAAGCGGAAGTAACAGTGGTGCTACCGGCTAGTGCGGTGTATTGATTAACCAAAATTGCTGCAGCTTCTTCAAAAGCTTCTTTAGGTGAAATTGCGCCATCGGTATCAATTGTGATCGCTAGCTTGTCTAGGTTGGTTTCGTCACCTACGCGAGTAGGATCGACTTTGAAACGAACACGCAATACCGGGCTGAAGATTGCATCGAGAGCAATCATGTCGCTATGCAGACGTGACTCGCTAGAGTCCTCCATAGTTCGGTATCCTCGGCCAGACTCAACAACTAGATCCATAGACAGGCTAGTCTTTGGGTCGTCAATAGTTGCGATAACGTGATCTGGATTGACAACTTCTACATCGGCTGTTGTCTTGATGTCGCCAGCGGTTACAGCACCAGAACCTTTCTTTTCTAGCCTCAGTTCAACAGGCTCATCGGTGTGCACTCTGAAGTTTACGCCTTTGAGGTTTAACATGATATCAACAACATCTTCTTTGATACCAGGAATTGTTGTAAACTCATGATTTGCGCCTGCCACCCTGAAGGCAACGATAGCACCACCCCGAACGCTCGATAGTAATACGCGACGTAGTGAGTTGCCTAAAGTATTACCATACCCCGCATGGAGCGGTTCTATAAAGAAGGTTGCGCTCGTAGCTGAATGCTCGTCAATTTGTGCGAGTGCTGGATTGTAAATTGCTTTTACCATTAGTTTCTCCCTAACCCTTCTTATCTTGAGTAATACTCAACGATTAACTGTTCATTAATATCTGGTTCTGCTTCGTCACGGCTCGGCAGACCAGTAATTTCAATTTGTAATTTTTTGGCATCACTTTTTAGCCAGCTTAGTGGGACTTGGCTGGAATTGCCAATCACATCATTTATGTGCGTGAAGTAGTCTGACTTAGTACTCTTAGGCCGAACGGTTATAACGTCGCCAGCTTTAACGCGGATAGATGGAATATCAACTCGACGGCCGTTCAGTAGGAAATGTCCATGTCCAACAAGTTGCCTAGCTGATCTACGTGAAACCGCAAAACCAGACCTGTAGACTGCATTATCTAGTCTGAGCTCTAAGAGCTTAAGCAGGTTTTCGCCAGCCAGCCCCTCTTTTGCGTTAGTCGCTTCAGTCATGAGCTTTGCAAATTGCTTTTCCATGAGACCGTATAGCCTACGGACTTTCTGCTTTTCCCTTAACTGCATAGCGTAGAGACTGGGCTTTGACTGTCGGCCTCCGCCGTGCTGGCCTGGAATATTTGATTTTTTAGCCAAAACTTTATGTGCCTTTGGATGAAGGGCATACCCTTCGCGTCGGCTCTGTTTAACAATAGGAGAAATATCTCGTGCCATTACTAGACCCTCCTTGCTTTCTTCGGTCGAACTCCGCCGTGCGGAACACCAGTAACGTCTTTAATGCTTTCAATCATGATGTCGTGTGCACCAGTTGCTCGGATAGCTGAGTCTCTGCCCATGCCGATACCTTTCACGAAAACATCAACGGACTTCAGGCCGTATTGTGATTTTGCGATATCAGCAGCTTTTTCAGCAGCAATCTGCGCTGCGTAGGCTGTGCCTTTCTTTGAACCACGAAAACCGCAGGAACCTGCGCTTGCTGAGGCGATAACATTGCCTTTCTTGTCCGAAAAAGTAACGATCGTGTTATTGAAAGTTGCTTGTATATGCAGCTGACCAGCTGGAACTGATCGGCGCTGCTTCTTCTTTGATGAAGTAGTTGCTTCTGCCATAGTCAAATTCCTTTCTAGGTCTTACTTGCTGCCTTTGGTTGTGCGCCACCAACTGCCACTGCTCTACCCTTGCGAGTTCGTGCGTTCGTTCGGGTTCGTTGGCCACGAGTTGGTAGTCCGGAATTATGTCGAACACCGCGATAGGCCTTAACGTCCTTTAGGCGCTTAATATTGTTAGTTACCAAGCGCTGTAGATCACCTTCAACGGTATATTCGGCGTCAATAATGTCGCGAATCTTTTGCTCTTCAGCCTCGGTGAGATCTTTC
>CAZAOX010000060.1:0-3976 GCA_964486985.1 uncultured Candidatus Saccharibacteria bacterium | reverse complement strand
TATGGAAATTATCGCCCCAAACATCGAAGATGAAACAAACAATATCACTAGATTTCTCGTCCTGAGTAAGAAGCCCCAAAAGATTGACAAGGCGAACAAAGCATCGCTAATACTCGTTACCTCTCATCAGCCTGGCGCCCTCTACCAAGCTCTTGGAGTTTTTGCAGACAATCAAGTCAACCTAACCAAACTAGAGTCTCGCCCGCTTCGCAAAGAACCATTTCGCTATCAGTTCATCATCGACGTTCAAGCTAGCCAGGACCAGTTGATCACCTTGACCCACCAACTTGAACAACTCGGCAACGAAGTCAAACTTCTCGGTCACTATCGTTCGCATATTTTGTCTAGATAAATTACACAACACTTTCTCGCTCCGTCTTAATGTAAATTGGCTATACTTAAATATGGAGGTGACAATGAATTTAAATCAAAACCAAGAAATCGAGCTAGAATTAACCTTTCTGGCCAAAACCCTGCCCAGAGAGATAGAAGGCCAAATTCCAGATCAAATGATCGACATCATGTTTCCAGAAACTGGCGTCAGACATCCAAATCTTCGCCTAAGAAAACGCGGACAAAGGTATGAGATTACCAAAAAGCACCCAGTAGATGAAGGAGATGCTTCTGCCCATCTTGAGTCCACTATACCCCTCACAAAAAAGGAATATGAAAATCTTAGCCAAGCCAGCTCTCGACGAGTCGTCAAGGACCGCTACAAAGTCGAGATTAGCGGGCATCAGGCAGAAGTTGATGTTTTTCAAGAAAAATTAAAAGGGCTAGTGTTGATTGATTTTGAGTTCAGCACTCTCAAAGAGAAAGATGCCTTCAAAGCCCCCACGGTCTGCCTAGCCGAAGTAACTCAAGAAGAGTTCATCGCCGGAGGTATGCTCGCCGGTAAGTCATACGATGATATCGAATCTGATCTAAAACGGTTTAAATATCAAAAACTGTAACTATTCGCCTATTTCTTTGAAATCATCCTGCAACAGCCGAACCAGTCCTGCATCAACAAGCCCCTGGTTCCAAAATGACAGCTCCTGGTCATTCAAAACATAGGCCCTCTTTCCTATGCCAAGAGCATAGCCAATCTCCCACTGCATACCCGCCGAGATATCCTCGCTCAATCTAGCTACCAAAACATCCGCCAGATTAATATTTGCTATCACACGGCGGACTACTTCTGGTGGCGTCGTATTGCCAAGTCGCCAATCATCCTGCTCCATATCGCAGTACACTTCATGGCCAAGGTCACGAAGCCTGGTTATATCTTTTTCTGCAATGCTCCGATGGCTAGCTGAAACCTGACCTGTCGATGGCTCAACTTTTTTAGAAAATGAATAAGAATAAAATACATTCATCCTACTGTCTCCTATATTTCTCGACAAATGCCCTGAGGACTCGCTCTGGTTCAGTCACCTCTTCTTGCGAGCTAGACTCTATCAACACATCTGCCTCATCAGGGTCAAAATATCCTGCATGCTTATACGTTTTGATCCTCAGCGCCAAGCCATTGGCATCAAGCTCTGGATGAAACTGCGTCGCATAAACGTTATCGCCAAAGCGTATCATCTGCACGCAAACATCTGACTCAGCCAGAACTTTTGCGTTTTCAGGCAAAACCCCAACACCCTCTTTATGGCCTACAAATCCTCGAAAATCATCACTCAAACTCCTGCAGAGTGCGTCTTCCTTCCCCTCGTCAGTCAAGCAAATATCTACCGCTTCAACTGGCTCGCCCTTATCAAAACTCATCTGACCGCCTTGATTCGCAACTAGCGCCCCCACCCCCAGGCAGGCACCCAGAAATGGAATGTCTGACTCAATGATTCTTTCAAGTAGAGGCATCAAATAGCCCTCCATTGACTTTTGACCTTCAGGCTTCTCGTCTTCAGGGGTCGCAAAATTGGCTGGCCCACCACCCATGATGATTCCACTATATTCATCAAAGTCAATCTCTGGTCGCTCACCTGCGTCCATCCGCACCCGAATCAGCTCCTCCGGCCTCAGCCCACTAAACTTCAAAAAGGCTTGGTATTCATCGTCCGCCGCCTCAACTTCCGGACGAGACTGCAATAGTAAAAATGGTTTTGTCATAAATGGTAGTATATCACGAGATTATGTACACACAGAACTCAAACTGTGCTTAGCCAACGACTGAAAATAGAACAATATATCATAGGGATACTTTAACATAATATATATATATTATATGATCTAAATATGCCTAGTAGCCCTTTCGAGTCCTATTCATGTCATTTTGATCGCAAAATTAAACTATTTCCAAATGATAAAATCAAATGGAGTATTATACGCTGTACAGGCGAAAGAAGCGAGCAGAATGTCACACTCCTAAGTCGACCCGACTTACCGATCCATGTTACTAGAAAAGTCCTGCACCTCGCATCCTTAAGGCTTATGCCAAAAAACAATCCAGAAGACCCAAACTTAGCGTATTTAAGATCAGGCCTACAGGGTGCAATATATAGCGACAGAACACACGCATATAAAATACCTGTAGACATTATGGAGCCAAGTGGGTTTTCTCCCAACTCATTTGGTCTTAGTGCCGCACTTCATTACGGAATAAATAGAATTAGCAAAAAAGAACGCTCCATCATAGATCCCTCTACCGGCCTGCTTATTACTATAGAAGCTGTATCAATGCACGCATTAATTATCCCAGACACTATATGCGTAAACCCCGTAATGGCGATGAAAAAACACCTGGGCAAAGCTCCCTCTTCAGAAATATTAGCGACAAATTACGATACTCTATATGGCACACTAGATAAGGCACTAGAGCTATCTGGCATCAGCCCTAAAGATGCTTATTTTGATGATGACCCTAGTAATTGGATCTATGACCTGGAATCAAGAACTATTACCAGAATCGACTCAATGTCATCTGACGAACAAGGGCTGGAGGAGTATCTAAAAAACCTCGATAAGCCCACTATCTAAATATGGGTCGATTCACCATCAGCAAGTACTATCACATCGATAGCACCATCAAATTTACCGACCATCTGTTTGAAAAACTCTGGATCGTTCAAGAAAAAATCATAATGTACGGGGATAGCCACCCGAGCGCCTACTGATTGGATAAACTTAAACGCATCATGCGAGCTAACATCAGGCCCAGCTATCGGTACAGCGACCACCTCTACTTTGACCCCGTCAGTCTCTACCCCATCACCTGGATGAAAGAATTTGTCATTGATAATAAATCCACTATTTTGCGGACCGGCCGACCCATCAACCATCAAACAGTGTGGTAGCTCATGAACTCGCACCTGAAAATCACCAACTACAAACTCCTGCCCATCCTCAACTACCTCAAAATCCAATTCGGGTAGATACTCTGCCGTAGCTTGATTGGCTATCAGCCGAATGCCCCTATCTTGAAAACCCCTAAGAAGCCCCTTATCCGCGTGATCTTCATGCAGATGCGTTACTAGTACACCGTCTAGTGGCAAGAAATCTTCAAAGTTATATTTTTCCGCCACAAAATTCCCTGAATCGATCAAAATCCGCCTATCACCCTCTTCGATAAGTGCACAGCTTTGTGGATATTTAGTAATTTTAAGCATATCGAAACTACCCTAGAACTTCCACCAGCTCGATATCAAACACCAGATCACTATTTGCTGGGATGTTTTTAACAGGGCTTGATGCGCCGTAAGCCATCTCCGCTGGGATAACCAATCGCCTCATACCGCCGACTTTCATACCTGGCACGCCTTGAGTCCAACCCTGGATAACTTGATTTAGCCCAAAACTGATAGCTTCACCAAAATCATGACTACTCTGGAAAATTATGCCATTTTTGACTAACGCACCAGTATAATGCACTTTTATAGTCGCTCCAGCCTGCACCTCCTCGCTCGTACCCAACTCTATGTCGATGATTTCTAGCTCCGTCACCGCTTCCGCTCGTGGCTCAAAATCCGCCAGTTTCGTTCCTTCGTACGCCATA
>CAZAOX010000059.1:0-3980 GCA_964486985.1 uncultured Candidatus Saccharibacteria bacterium | reverse complement strand
GAGCCTCCCTCAAAGAAAGACTATCTGTAGTCTTATCAGGCTCCGCTCCTTTACCAGTCTCGATAGGTTCCTCAATTTCAATCTCTTCTTCAAGCTTGGTGACTATCAGCTGCTGGTTAGCGCCAGCAGCCATTAACTCTGCCGCGGTAGTCATCACCTTAGATGAAGTCAACTCATTTCTAAATCGATCAGTTGCCGCTACAACGCCAGTGAGCAGGGCTGTCGACATCTGACCATCCAAAGTAGCCTTCGTAGTTTTCAATAACCCAACCAAATCAGACGCCATCTCGCTAACACCGCTTGCAGATCTTTCATGCCAAGCGATAGTCCCGAGACTACTCTCAATATCACCCGCTGTTAGCGTAATAACTGTTGCATCGTGCAATATCTTCCCATGAGACTCTAGTGCAATATCCATAGCCGCCTCATCAACCACATTAAGCGCCAGAACTAACTCAACGTTGTAATCACCTTGTGAAAACTCCAAATCAGAGCTATCAATCTTAGCCCGATATGGCGTGATGAATATCTTGACGACGTCCCCTTCCAACTTGTACCGCAGGTGGTCAGCCTTATCTTTATCTAAGGAAATGATAAAATCACGTAAACTATCGGCTGTCCCCTCGAAAGTCTTATCCGGTTCCAAAAAATCAATAACCGATGGCATCTGCCCACTCGCCACCGCAGTCGCGTGCTTACCAAGTTTATTTAAAAATAGCGTCAAACCAAGAGCCGCCGCCAACTCATCAACAGTTGGACTACTGTTAACTGTCACTAGTATATTACTGGCTTCTTTGATACTTTCGACTATTTGTTTTTTCGCTGAGGCTGGGCTTGCCATTTTTTTCTACCTTGTTTATTTTTACTTGATACTACTCAATACGCTAGAGTTTACCATAAGCGACACCAGGCTGTCAACAGATTTCATGCGACTCTTTACTTTTGTGGCTAACCACTGTATAATTCCCTATTGAATTAGATTGCAAACATCAGAGGTAAAGGAGAATTATGCCCATCATCAAATCTGCTATCAAGCGCGCCAAACAAGCAACCGCTCGTCGCGAACGCAATGTTGCTACCAAAAAAGACGTCAAAAATGCTGTCAAAGCTTTCCACACAAAGCCAAGCGCCAAAGCCCTAGCCGATGCTCAAAGTGAAATTGACACCGCTGTTAAAAAGAACGTTATCAACAAGCATACCGCCGCTCGTCGCAAAAGCGCTCTTCATAAAATCGCTAAAGAAGCTGGCGTTAAACTAAGCGCTAAAAAGGCTACCGCTAAAACTACAGTTGCAAAACCAGCTGACAAAAAGCCAGTTGCAAAGAAGCCTGTAGCTAAAGTCACCTCTGCAAAAGCACCAGCCAAAAAACCGACTACCAGATCAACAACTACCAAACAGCCTGCCCCTAAAAAGCCAGCAGCTAAAAAAACCACTACCAAAGCCTCATCTAAATAACGCCGTTTCAAGCAGTAACCACGGCGAAGCGGTCGTTGTCTTCACTTTTAGATCAGCCTCTCCCAGTGCTTGGTTGAGTTTTTTCACATCATCAATAGTTAATTTTCGAGCATGCGGAGCTAATTTCTGAACTACAAACGGATGCGCGCCGACATCTTTAGCGATTTGCGCTTGTGAGCCGCCTAAAACTAGGGCGTTGAGTATGATTAGCTGCGAAACTACCAACCCCAAAGTCATATAGGCCCCCTCTGGCCCACTAGTAGTTTCTAGATAATTGATGATATTTTTGACATCGCCCCTGCGCTCCTCCAAAGTTGCTTCCATTAACTCAAAAACACTCTCAGACTTCGGTAGTGGCACTAGCGCATCGATCAACCGCTCGTCAATTTTTTCAGCTAAAGACAGTTGTTCTAAAAATTTATCTAAGCGCAACTGGTCATGCCCCAGCCTACTGACTAGCATCTGAGCGTACTTCCTTTCAAGCACCAGACCATGCTCTTTTTTCGCCCAAGCCTGACACCAGCCAACTACCTTTTGCCCATCATACTCACTAAACGACTTAAACTCTTCGCATTTCGCTTGCTTAACTAGCCATTTATAAGTTTTAGTTCGTTTATCCAACTTATTCTCGAGCAGGATGACCTCTACGTCAGCTTCCCTGGCAATTTCTGGTAAATCCGCCCAAGCAGGGCTAAGACTCAGGTCGGACACGATAACTAGTCTATCCGCAGAAAACAAAGTCTGGCCTCGTAAAAGATTCCTCAGATCTCCTGTTTCTAACTCCTCTCCATCATAGCGCTCCACCTCACCCGAAAAGTCTTTCACCAATTCACCAACTCGTAGTTTTTTCAAAAAATCATTATCACCAAATAGTAATTGAAGCATTATATATTCACTATACTAGGGTAAGGTTAACAATCAAGAAGCCTAGTCGTCTTTCGCGGCTAAAAGTTCTAGCTGTTCTCCGACAGCGCTAGACACTTCCGTGTAAGCCCTAACTTGTCTTTTTTTAGGGTCGCTATCATCATACAACTCTGCGCAAGCAGTTTTCAGCATTGAGTCAAGACTAGTTGACTTAATGCCAAACGCCAACAACATTTCACCAATAGTAGGAGCGTACTTATCAATCAACTGCTTACGCTTACTCTCTACTTGCGATTCACTACCAGTCAGCCGCCCTATAAGCAGATTATACATTTGCGCTCGGCACTCCACTTCATTCAGCTTGCCTTGTAGCGACCAGTCCGATACAACCCTACTAGTCTCGTTGTCGAGGATGCCAATCAAACTATCTTCAACCTCCTTGGCAAATCGTTTATGATACTCGCTCAACTCCTCCACGCCACCAATCACCTCTAAGCACATGCGTGCATTTCTTAGGCGAGAGCTGAGGGTATTCTGCTTAGGACCTGCTACTGGCCATGCGCCCCGATAATCTACTGCCTCCCTATACCATTTAGCTATGTCTTCAAATGTTAGAATATCTGAAATCCTGTGCACTTGCTCATCACCCGCCGAAAAGGTCACCCCAACGCGATTGTATACTGCATGAGAAGAATCTGTCGCCCACTCAGTGGCACTTCGTAAAATAAACTGCACTGGCCCATCCAGCTCAGACACCCTTAGCATCTCTCCCTGACTCATCACAATAACTTTATCGCCCCCCCCTAAGGTCCCTTATACACTTAAGTTGCCCTTCGGTATGCCTGCCAGTACCCCATACTTTCGCCAACGTACTCATCGGTATATCACGCTGGTTTAGGTCTTCTACCATACGCTCTGCATACCGATTAACTACCTGATTCAGCAGATCTCTCGCTGTTTTCTCATGCCCTTTTAGCGCTTCATAGCTAACACGACCACACTCCACTGCAGCTACAGCCGTTGCTACGTCTTCCGCATGCTTACTTACAATTTCTAAAGGATTCTCCTCCCCTGAATCAGGATTACACAATTTATCCATGAATGACCTCCGCCTCTCACGATGCTACTTAGTTTACGTAAATTATAGAGTACGCCATTTCAATTAACAAGCATAGGTATTATCGAAGGCGATTCTGGCAAACTTCACAAATATGGCTACCCCGCCCAGCGACTTTGATTTTGATAATTTCTTGGTCCGGGTGTCTTTTGCACGCCTGGCCAGCCCTGCCGTAGACATTCGCAAAATCGAGATAATATCCTGGCTTTCCCTCAGCGTCAACATAATTTCGGCTACTCGATCCCCCCTGATGTAGACTGATTTTCAATACCTTGACCGCCTCGTTGAACAATAGTTTTAATTGTTCATCTGTCAAATTTTTCACCCGAGTTTCAGGATGAATTTTTGATGCCCACAGCGCTTCATCTGCATAAATATTACCTAGCCCAGCTACGACCGACTGATCCAGTATCGCTGGTTTAACCATAGAACCATTGCGTCGCCTAATTCGTTGAACAAACATTTTATCGGTTGTGTTTTCGTCCAGAGGTTCGGGCCCAACTTTTTTAAAAAATGGCAAATTTTTGATCTCCAGCGTTGGCAC
>CAZAOX010000058.1:0-4136 GCA_964486985.1 uncultured Candidatus Saccharibacteria bacterium | reverse complement strand
TCTTTAATTTTGAAAATTTCAACAGGATATTTCTTGGCTTGAATATCCAGTTTCTTTTTGATGGCAGTTGGGATGTCGATACCGTACCTATCTGCAAACTGGATAGCATAGACGAAAATGTCGGCGAGTTCACTCTCTAGGTCATTTTTATCACCAAAAGAGTCATCTTCCCACTGAAAATATTCTAGTAGTTCATTGGCTTCTAGCGATAGGGATATGGCGATGCCTCTGTTAGAATTTGTCTTATCCCAGCCTCGTTCACGGATGTGATCTAGGGTGTATCTCATTGCTTCTTCGAAGGTTATTCGGTCGGTTGTGCTCATGAGTAGAGTATAGCATGTAAAATACATATTGATATATCTAAATATTTCGATATAATGAAATCTATGAATAAAGAACAGCAGAAATACATATTTGGTTTAGATACTTTTGGAGATTTGGCTAAAAAGAAAAATGGAAAATTAACTAGTCATGCGGAAGCGATTCGTTTGGTTGTTGATGAGGCAGTTTTGGCAGATAAATTAGGCATCGATGCCATAGCGCTTGGTGAACATCACCGCGAGGATTATTCGATTTCAAGCCCAGAGATGGTTCTAGCAGCCATCGCTTCAAAAACTAAAAATATCAAACTAGCTTCAGCCGTGACGGTGCTTAGTTCAGACGATCCGGTCAGGGTGTTTGAGCGATTTTCGACCCTAGACGCAGTTTCAAATGGTCGGGCACAGGTGATGATTGGTCGCGGTTCGTTTACCGAATCTTTCCCGCTGTTTGGCTATGATTTACAAGATTATAATCAGCTGTTTGAGGAAAAGATAGAGCTGTTTTCTAAACTACTCAAAGAAGGGCCTGTTTCTTGGCAAGGCTCGACACGGCCTAGTCTAGAAGTTGATGGAGTTTATCCAAAGACTGAATCTGGCAGGCTGGAAACCATGGTCGGCGTTGGCGGTTCGCCTCAGTCTGCCATCCGTGCGGCTCGTTACAATTTCCCCCTGATGCTAGCTATCATCGGCGGAGCGCCTGATAGGTTCAAGCAATTTATAAACCTATATCGACAAGCCAGCCATGAGTTTGGTCACAAGCCTCACCCAGTCGGCATGCACTCGCCTGGTTTTTTGGCCAAAACCGATAAAGAAGCGATAGAGACAGCTTTCCCCCTGTTCAAGGAGCAGCTAGATCGGGTCGGGAAAGATCGAGGTTGGCGACCGATGAGATACGATAACTTTGTCAACGAAGTGGAGAGAGGGTCGTACTATATCGGATCGCCAGAAACTGTAGCCAGGAAAATTGCTAAAACTATGAAAACCCTGGATGTTAACCGATTTGACATGGTTTATGGATTTGGGCCGACACCGATAGAGGCACGTAAACAGACAGTCGAGCTGTTTGGCAAAGAGGTTATTCCGCAAGTTCGCCAACTATTAGGGGAGAAGTAGGCGGTGAAAACTATCGGTATCATCGGTGCTGGCAAGATGGGCACCGTGGTGGCTAAGCTGGCGGTAGACGCGGGCTATGAGGTGTATATTTCAGGTTCTGGCAACCCAGAGGATATCAGGCTGACTGTTTCGGTCTTAGCTGGAGGTGCGAAACCAGCTGATACTGAAACCCTCATACAAAAATCTGAGGCCGTGATCTTGCTTTTACCACTAAGCCGTTTTCGAGATTTTCCCCATGAGCTGTTAAAAGATAAATTAGTTGTCGATGCTATGAATCACTGGTTCGAAATTGACGGCCCAAGAGAAGGTGTCTTGCCAGATGATCAATCTTCGAGTGAATATGTCAGTAGCCTGCTCGGTTCGACTCGAGTTGTTAAGGCATTAAACCATATGGGTTACCACGACTTTCATGATGAGCCCAAGCCAGCAGGCCATCCTGACAGGAAATCCATCGCCTTGGCTGGAAATCACATTGAAGATATCCAAAAGGTGGCTAGCCTAGTCGATCGTTTAGGCTTCGACCCGCTTCCCATAGGCAATTTACTTGAAGGTCGCAAACTAGAGCCTAATGGGTCAGTCTTTGGCGCTAGCGTTACAGAAACAGAGCTTCAGCAATTATTAACTAGCTGATAACCGACTTAATTTCTTCTATCACGTCAGTGTCTTCGAGGGTGGAGATATCGGCAGTCAGGGGTTCGTTTTGAGCCAATGAACGTAAAATGCGTCGAACAATCTTGCCACTTCTAGTTTTTGGTAGGCCCGGCACTAGCCATAGTTCAGACAGGCGGATAATTTTGCCAATCTGTTCGCCCAGTAGCTGGTTTAACTCCTTTATTAACTGAGATTGATCTATCGGTGCACTGCTTTTAGCCACCACAAAAGCGACGATTCGCTCCCCAGTTATCTCGTCTGGGCGGCTGATAGCTCCTACTTCGGCGACCATTGGATGCTTTGCTATTACTGATTCGATTTCCGCTGTACCGACTCGGTGGCCAGAAATATTTAGCACATCATCAACTCGGCCAGTTACTACGATATAGCCATTTTCATCGACATAAGCACCGTCTCCGGCTACATAAACTGGCTCATTCTCGCTTCGTGACATCGTTGAGAAGTAGCTATCTAGTCTTTCGGGTGATCCCCAGACGGTTCGGAGCATCGATGGCCATGGTTTAGTTATGCAAAGTAGGCCTTTTTCACCTTGAGGTACAGGCTCGCCGTCATCATCGAGGACTTCGACTTTTAGCCCTGGCAGGGGCAGAGTAGCCGAGCCAGGCAATATAGGTGTAGCACCAGGTAGCGGGGCGATAACATGTCCACCAGTTTCGGTTTGCCACCAAGTGTCGACTATCGGGCAGCGACCACCGCCGACTTCTTGGTAATACCATTGCCAAGCATCGGGATCAATTGGCTCACCTACCGTCCCTAGGATTTTTAGAGAACTTAAGTCATATTTTGACGGAGCTTCTGGAGCATCGCGGTGAAGCATTCGTATAGCGGTTGGGGCAGTATAAAACTGAGTGACTCTGTGTTTTTCTATCATCTGCCACCAGCGATCAGCGTTAGGATAAACTGGCACACCCTCATAGATAACAGTAGTTCCGCCTAGTGACAGTGGCCCATAAACCGTATAGGTATGCCCAGTCACCCAGCCGATATCTGCTGTGCACCAAAATGTATCGCCATCGTGCAGGTCAAAGACATTTTTGGCCGTATAGTTAGCCCACAACATATAACCAGCAGTGCTATGAACTATACCTTTTGGCTTTCCGGTACTGCCAGAAGTGTGCAGGATGAACAGAGGATGTTCGCTATCTAGAGGTTCAGGCGTAACAGCTTTGGCATCTTCATCAATTAATTCATCCATATAGTCATCTCGGCCCTCGATCATCTCGACAGGTGCGCTAGTGTGGCGGATAACCGCTACTTGCGGAGGGATCTTCATCTCTTGAAGAGCCTCGTCAACTGTTGGTTTGAGTAGATAAGTTTCTCCTCGCCTGGAGGCGCCGTCTGCCGTGATAACTAGCTTTGCCTCTGTATCAGCTATCCTTTCACCGAGGACGCCAGCTGAAAATCCCCCAAAGACGACTACATGCACAGCACCAATTCTCGCACAAGCTAGCATCGCAAAAACGGCTTCCGGTATCATCGGCATATATAGCACTACTCGGTCGCCTGGATTTATCTGGTAATGACGCTTCAGGATATCGGCAAACCTATTTACCTCATCAAAAAGTTGCTGGTAGGTGTATTTTCGCACTTCGCCAGATTCGCCTTCCCAAACCAAGGCCGTTTGGTCACTTCTTTTTTCGAGATGCCTATCGATGCAGAGATAACTAGCGTTCAGTAGACCACCCTCAAACCAGCGGTAGCCAGGGGACTTATCGCCAGCCATAACCTTAGTGTATTTTTGAAACCAATCAATCGCCTCATCAGCTCGCTCGGCCCAAAAACCCTCTGGGTCTCGCTCTGCAAAATCACAGAGTTCCTGGTATGCTTCCATCGAGCCGATAAACGCCCGACTTTTAGTTTCTTCTGAAGGTTGAAAAAGTTGCTTACTCATACAGACATTATACCGCACCCCTGCTTTTAGAGTGTTGTAATTTGCGAGGTTGAACCTTGCAAAATATAGACTAGGCTCATTTAGAGGAACATAGCTTTTCGGCCGTTGTCAACGGCAATTTCGACTAGTGCGTCGATGTC
>CAZAOX010000057.1:0-4149 GCA_964486985.1 uncultured Candidatus Saccharibacteria bacterium | reverse complement strand
TTTTAGCACCGAGAATTGGCAGAGGAGCAGTGAGGAGGTGTCGATTTTGATGGATATGTTAGTCAGTGTCGTTCAGGGAGATATGGATTTTATTCACGATCATAACTTACGAGTGCGGGTTTTAGGTCGTCGTGATAATTTATCAGAGAAGGTGAAAAGAGCCCTCGATGAAATAGAAGAGTCTACTCTGCATAATATAGCTGGGACGTTAGCTTTATGTTTTAATTACGGTGGGCATTTAGAGATAGCTGACGCGGTCAAAAAAATTGTTCAGTCGGGAATCGAAGCAGATGAAGTGACACCAGAGCTGATAGCTAGTAATCTATACGCACCTGATGTTCCGCCATGCGATATGATAGTTCGCACTAGTGGCGAACAGCGATTGAGTAATTTTATGTTATGGCGGTCGGCTTACAGTGAACTGATGTTTATCGACAAGCATTGGCCAGACATGACAAAAGATGACGTAAGCGCTATACTAGAAGAATATGCAAGGCGAAATCGCCGGTTTGGAGGGTAGATGGAATTGTTTTTAGGGATATTATTGGGGCTATTTGTTCTAGTGGTCTTAGTGGTGCTTCACGAGTTAGGGCATGCAATTGTCGCTAGGCGAAATGGAGTAGTTGTCAAAGAGTTCGGCATCGGTTTTCCACCTCGTGCTTGGTCAAAAAAACTTAAAAACGGTGTTTTATTTTCACTGAACTGGCTGCCTCTTGGAGGATTTGTTCGACTCAAGGGAGAGTATGACTCAGCGAAAGGCAAGGGGACGTACGGTGGTTCAAGTTTTTGGGTTAAGACTAAGATTTTGATGGCTGGAGTGGTCGTTAATTGGGTAACTGCCGCTTTACTTTTGGGGATAATATCCCTGTGGGGTCTTCCAAAGATTTTGTCGAATCAGGTAGTTCTACCTTTTGACAATAAAGTAGTTTTTTCACCCCTTGAAGTGGGGGTTGTGTCGTCAAATTCTCCAGCCGAGAACGCTGGCTTGCGTCAAGGGGATAGCATTAAGCAAATAAACGATGTAAAAATAACAACAGCAGAACAATTAACCGCCCAAACTAAAAAATTAGCTGGACAAGAGGTGGTTATTTTATACGAGAGAGCTGGTGAGATTCGGCCAGTTGTTGCGACATTGAATACACCAGATACGGCGAAAAATGGTGGTTATCTAGGTGTAGGCTCGCGACAGTCAACGACTATTCGTGCTACTTGGTCGGCACCCATAGTGGGAGTGGCAACAGCAGGGCAGTTGACTTATGAAACATTTGCAGGGTTGGGCGATCTGATAGCCAAGTCTGTCGGTGGTTTGTTCGGTCAATTTAGCGGTAATGAGACGACCAGACAGCAGGCAAAGGCCAATCTCGCCACGGCGGGCGAGAGTGTGGCTGGGCCTATCGGCATATTGACAGTTGTATTTCCATCGTTCATGGAGGCTGGAGCTACCCAGGTGCTACTTCTGACAGCTATTATTTCCTTGACTTTAGCTGTCATGAACATCTTGCCGATTCCAGCACTTGATGGCGGTCGCTGGGCAACTATGGCGCTATTTAGGCTCTTTAGGCAAAAGCTGACCAAAGAGCGCGAAGAGAATGTTCAGGTTTTTGGATTTTTGTTTTTGATGGCTCTTATCGTACTGGTGACCTGGAGTGATATCGGGAAATTATTTTAGGTAGTTATGGCAGAGGAGAGGCAAGAAACTGATCTGGGCAAGGCAAGAAAGCCGCGCTTGACTAAACCTAAGACTAACTGGAGATATATAGTTGTTTTGCCACTATGGACATACGGCGCATTTTTGGCAGGTTCTTTTTTGGTGGCTGGATTGCTCTGGGCGGTGGACTGGGCAGGCATACCACTCAGGCTGGTTAATCAGACAGTTTTAACAACAACTTTGTCTGTGATGACCTACATATTCGCTATAGCGATAGTTATCGGTGTACCGTTGCTGATTTGGAAAAAGCGTACAAAATTGAAGGAATTAGGCATTTCGGATTGGCTGAGTTGGATGGATATATTTTTATCACTACCGGCATATTTTGTTTATATGGTGGTAGTGGCGCTACTGGTGATGGGTATTACATCCGTTGCTCCAGATTTGATCGATTTTGAACAGGCGCAGGTTTTGCCGTTTGATAAGGCTTTTTTCTATACAAAAGCTCAATATATGATGATTTTCTTTACCTTGGTGATTTTAGCGCCATTAGCCGAGGAGTTATTGTTTAGGGGATATTTATTTGGGAAACTTAAAAAAGCCGGGCCGGTTTGGTTGGCGATATTTGTTTCGGCTTTGGGATTTGGGCTGGCTCACTTATGGACAGGTTCAGGTGGGGCTTTGCAGTGGGCAGTGGTGATCGATACTTTTGTGTTAGGATTAGTCTTAGCGGGACTACGAGCTTCAACTGGGGCGATTTGGGCTGGCGTGATGGTTCATGCTATCAAAAATGGTATAGCGTTTTATTTTCTATTTTTGAATCCTAGCTTCATTGACCAGCTTAAAGTCTCGATAATACTACTAACCTAAAGGAGGTACGATATGCGGATGAGTCAACTTTTTACCAGGACTAGTAAAACCTCGCCGAGCGACGAGGTGGCAAAAAACGCCCAGCTGTTGATTCGGGCAGGTTATGTTTATAAAGAGATGGCTGGAGCGTATGTGTATCTACCGCTAGGTTTGAGGGTTCTTGAGAAAATTAAACAAATTACACGCGAAGAGATGAACGCTATCGGTGGCAATGAGCTAATCATGACGACTTTACAGCGTAAGGAAATCTGGGAGAGGACAACTCGCTGGAGCGATGAGGTGGTCGATGTGTGGTTCAAGACTCGGCTGAAAGACGACACAGAAGTCGGTCTTGGCTGGACGCATGAGGAGCCGATTGTCGAGATGATGAAGCAGTTTATCCGTAGCTACAAGGATCTGCCAGCGCAGGTGTATCAATTTAGTCCCAAGATGCGCAATGAGCTTCGAGCAAAGAGTGGTATCATGCGTGGCCGTGAGTTTACTATGAAGGATATGTACTCATATCATCAGTCTGCCGAGGATTTGGAGAATTTTTATCAAAAGGCAACAGAGGCTTATCAGAAAATATATAATCGCCTGGGTATCGGCGAGGATACATATGTGACTTTTGCGAGTGGTGGGGCGTTTACCAAGTTTAGTCATGAGTTTCAGACGATTTGTGATGCTGGTGAGGATTATATCTATCTGCATCGAGAGAAGAACATCGCCATCAATGAAGAGGTGCTAGATGATGCGGTTAAAGAGCTGGGAGTTGATCGAGGCGAGTTAGAGCGCATCAAAACCGCTGAGGTGGGTAATATATTTAATTTTGGTACTCAGAAAACTGACGAAATGGGGCTGTACTATACGGCCCAAGACGGTTCACAACAGTCAATTCATATGGGGTCATATGGCATCGGTATCACTCGGGTAATGGGGGTTATCGTTGAAAAAGAGAGTGACGATAAGGGTCTAGTTTGGGCAGAAAATATCGCCCCCTACAGGTTTCATCTGGTGTCGATAGGTGAGCGAGGTGGGCAGGTTGCTGAGAGGCTTTATGGTGAGCTGGTGGAAAAGGGTGTCGAGGTGCTCTATGATGATCGAGATGAGCGGCCTGGTGCTAAGTTTGCCGACGCAGATTTGATGGGCATGCCTTGGCGGATCACTATGAGTGACAGAGGGGTTGATGCTGGTGGTAAGTTTGAGCTGACCAATCGTAAAACAGGTGAAACAAGAGAGATCAGCTACGCTGAGTTGGTGGAATTTACAACGAAGCCTCAGCAGTCTTGACAGTCGATTTGGCCCTTGATATACTCAAGTGGCTTTAAAGGTTTGGGGAACAAAAACACACTCATATACAGAGCTATATAGTATTTTAAATGTCAATAAGCTGTATATGAAAGTTGCCCGACAAGAGCAAGGAGAAAGATTATGATTAAGAAAAAATATCAGATTACAGAAGACGGCAAAAGAGAATTAGAGCTAGAATTAGCAGAGCTTAAGGGTCGCCGTGGTGATATCGCTGAGAAAATCGCTTCCGCTAGGGACTATGGCGATTTGAGTGAAAATGCTGAGTACGATGCTGCTCGTGAGGAGCAGGGGTTGGTAGAGACTCGAATAGCCGAGATTGAAGAGATTTTGCAACAGGCGAG
>CAZAOX010000056.1:0-4190 GCA_964486985.1 uncultured Candidatus Saccharibacteria bacterium | reverse complement strand
AATTGGTAGACGCGCTAGCTTCAGGAGCTAGTGTCCCTCGGGACGTGGAGGTTCAAGTCCTCTTATCCGCACCAAGCTAAGTAGTACCAAAGTATGGTGCTTTTTAGTTCGCTAAAGGCAAGTCTATGAACCTCCACTATTTTTGCTAGCACAAAAAGTGGAGCTGGTGCCTATCGGCACGCTCACGCCCAAGTCCTCTTATCCGCACCACACTAAATAGCATCAAGGCGTGGTGTTTTTAATTCACTAGACCTAGTTGCGAAACCCCCTCTATTTTTGCTACAGTTAACCTACTATGCGACAACAAATTTATGATATAGTTTCAGAAATCAAACCATTTGACAGCCTCGAGGTAGAACATATCCAAGACACTCTAAGCTGGATAAACAGTGGGGCGCCCTTATTCCGCATAAAAAAACCAGACATACCTCCGAAGCATCTAGTTTCATATTTTGTGCCATTTGATATGAAGAAACGATCAATTATGCTTATCGACCACGTAACATCTGGGCTGTGGCTACCTAATGGTGGGCATGTCGATCTAGACGAGCATCCAAAAGATACTGTCATGCGCGAAGCAAAGGAGGAGCTAGACCTAGAAGCAAGATTTAATGAAAAATTTGGCCCAAAACCGATATTTCTGACATCTACAATGACTGTTGAAGCGCACAATCATACTGATGTCAGCCTATGGTATATCATCGAAGGTTACGTTAACAAAAACTACAGCTACGACCCAAGAGAAATGCGTGGCTATAAGTGGCTAACCTTCGACGAAATCTTACGGACCGACATACGCCAACTCGACCCACATATGCATAGATTTATTCGAAAATTAAATACTAACGTGCGTTAGCACGTCGCGTTCACGATGACAACTTGCGCCTACTCTCGATAACACTACTGACCACCGCTGTGGCTATAAAGACTAGCCCCAATGAACCGACCATCCACTCTGGCAAATCGAAGTTATATAGCTTAACTAGCATCACTAGCCCAAGAGCTAAAATAGCCCAATGAGCGCCATGCTCCATGTAGCGGTATTTAGCTAGAGTTCCTTTCCGCACTAGATATATCGTCATGGATCGCACCCAAACTGCCCCAGCACCCAAGCCAGCAATTATCAACAATATATCTGGCGTGATAGCAAATGCCCCGATAACGCCATCTAGCGAGAAACTAGCGTCAAGCACCTCTAGATACATAAATGACCCTAGGGCAGCCATGCCAACCAACTTGGCGGCACGAGACTGGCGCTTCTCAAAAAATGCCCCAAAAATTTCTAAGCCCATATGGAGTATCGTCCCGAATATAGAAGCCAGGAGAACTGGCAATTTATGTGCGTCATCAACAGTGAAGTAGAGCAAGACAGCGACCGAAAGCATGACAAACGCCTTCAGATTTTCATAATTACCCGCCCTGGCAAGCCTCCGCTCGATCCTACCTAGCCAATGGATATCTTTCTTACGATTCATAAAATAACTGATACCTATGATGGTCAGAAAAGTCCCGCCAAAAGCATCGATAGTCGGCGCCGCTTGATGCAGGGCTTCAGCATAATCCTTAGGATTATTCATCGCTAGGGCTATAACTTCCTGAAAACTATGGCTCGATGTTACCGAAACTATCAGAATCGGCAACAGAAACCGAACAACAAACACCGCAATAAATATACCGGCCGTCAAAAACACCTTCTGCCAAAGTGGCGACATCCGAACCAGCACCCGACTGTTAATGACCGCGTTATCGAAACTGAAAGTTACCTCAAGGAGTACTAGTATGATGTATAGCCATAGACCTAGAAATCCACTATGAGAAATTACCCAAACACCTATCAACATTGTCAGCAGACCAGACAGACCAAATATCCGAAACGGGTGTTCTATATGCATTAATCTTTTAGGCATAATAAAAACTATAACAGGTACGGAGCCATAGCGTCTAGCCCGAAAATCTGTGCTATAGTAAGTTTACCGTGATGAAACCCAACCCATTATCTCCAGGCGACACAGTCGCCATCATCTCGCCGTCTGACTCTATAGCGAATAGGCTAGAGAGGTTCTCTGAGGCTTGTAAAAACTTTGAATCAGCGACTAGCCTGAAAACTGTTGTTTCCCCGAATTCTACAAAACAATACCATTACTCATCTGGAACTCGGCAACAACGTCTTGAAGATTTCGATTGGGCACTAAACCAGCCAGAGGCAAAAGCTATAATTTTTTCGGTTGGTGGCGATACGGCTATTGAATTGATTGATGGCCTGGACTACAAAGCTATTGCGAACAAGCGAAAGATAATATCTGGCATATCGGACGCCACTACCATCCTCACGGCCATCACCGCAAAAACAAACCTAATCACCTTTTTAGGAATTGAATTTCTAGACTACGCAGATCAAGATATGAGCTATGAGACAAACAGTATCAAAGACACCTGGTTTGGTGACGCGCCCAGGCCCCTCCTGCCTAATCCTAATTGGAAGGATTTTAACGGCCTGCCCACATCATACACTGGCTGGCGAACTATACGACCAGGAAAGGCAACTGGAAGAATAGTAGGCGGAAACGATACTAGTTACGTTCAGTTAAGAGGCTCAGAATATTTCCTAAACCCGTCTAGCGGCATACTTTTCATAGAAGGGTATCACATACCAAAAGTCCAAATACACAAACTTTTGGAACAATTAAAGCTCTGGGGTACACTAGACCAAATCAACGGCCTAGTCATTGGCTACTATGTTGGTAGCGACAACCCCGAACGCCCTGGTAACGAAAGACCGATAGCAGACATTGTCCTAGAGGCTACGGAAGGCTACAATTTTCCGGTTATGCAGATAGGAGAAGTAGGACATAACGTTGAAAACCTCATCCTACCTATCGGTGCACAAATAGAAATGGATGCTGGAAGATTAACACTCGAGCTACTTGAGCCTACCACATCAGAGGTTTAAAATTGGCTGGCACATCGACTTCTCAATCTCTAATTCAAGGTGTTATAATAGAAATATACCCTAGTGCGTCAGGTATATAGTTCAGCTGGATAGCTCCTGGCTTAGCGTTTGCTCTAGCCAACTGTACCTCGAGCGTCATCTCGTTAAACTGTCACTTAATAATATGGGGATATAGCTCAGTTGGGGAGCCCTCAGCGTTTGATTAGCGTTTGCTCTAGCCAACTGTGCCTCGAGCGTCATCTCGTTAAACTGTCACTTTAATAATATGGGGATATAGCTCAGTTGGCTAGAGCGCTTGCATGGCATGCAAGAGGTCGGGAGTTCGAGTCTCCCTATCTCCACCAAGATTTTAGCAAGAATACTTGACAATATGAATTTAGTGTGATATTATTATAGCATAACCCTGCTTACCTATGGTGAGCTAGATTTATAGCTGACCGCTTCTAAAGCTCGATAAAACGCCCCTAGAAAACTAGCGGCGTTTTTTGGATGGTTGGTAAAAATATTCTGGATGTTCGTCCAGTAAGTCTCGAACTCGGTCGTAAATCTGCCCAACGCCCTCATGGGCGTGAGCTTTTTTGCGATGAGAGTTAAAAAATCTATCAAAGTCCACCTTGGTGATCTTATTCTTATGATAATACCTACCCTCATCTATGTAGTCATACATGATTGCTATCAGCTTATCTACCGCGTATACAAACTTCGACTCACCATCACTCTTTTGCTCGTACCGCTCAATCGTTTCCCCGATCCACGGGAAATGACCATAGACTTCGCGAATCCTCTCTAGAGCCACCTTCTCACGATCTTTTTTCGATATACGATGCTCTTCGTCTGCGAAAATAGACGTATCTCCCGCGAAAACCTCAACCAGGTCATGGACTGTCGCATATTGAGCAATAAGCCCTACATCTAGGCTATGATCAATTTCTGGAGCCAAGGCGCAAGATAACATCGCTACAGACCAAGAGTGCTCCGCGTCATTTTCCATCCTCCAGTCCGCCCTAAAGAGTATGGGCATTACCCGCTCTAGTGAGTACATCGGCAAAACTAAGCCCCTGATGAGATCTTCTACGGCTACACTGTCAGCACTCCCGCCCCTAGCGCCTTTTGTGACTACATCTGTCATATTGCATACTATACTATCATCTAATTTCATGTGACTCAATTTATGATAAAGTATCGGCTTATGCTTGATTAAACTACTGAATTCTGATAGAATTTACTGAATTGGGAGCTC
>CAZAOX010000055.1:0-4245 GCA_964486985.1 uncultured Candidatus Saccharibacteria bacterium | reverse complement strand
TCTGCAAAACCGTCTACACGGGTGCGAATCCCGTCCGTGCCTCCATAGTATATAGTCAATAAGCAATTTATTTGTTTATTCCCACTCTATAGTGCCGGGCGGCTTTGAAGTGATGTCATAGACGACTCGATTGACCTCTGGGATTTCATTGGTGATTCGTTTCGATATTTGGGCAAGCAGGCTGTGCGGTAAGTGCGACCACTCGGCAGTTATACCGTCACTATTGCTGACTGCGCGTATCGCTATGGTGCTTCCGTACGTGCGACCATTAGACTGGATCCCTACAGACTGTATCGGCAATAGAACTGCAAAAAATTGCCAAATACTATCCCCGATAGGGTGAGACTCGATCTCTTCTCTAACTATTTTATCCGCTACGCGCAGAGTGGATATATTGTTTGGAGTGACCTCCCCTATAATCCTTATGGCTAGACCTGGCCCGGGGAAGGGTTGTCTTTTGGTGATATGATTTGGCAATCCGAGTTGTTCACCAAGCGTACGAACCTCGTCTTTAGTGAGTGATCTCAAGGGTTCGATTAGCTCTAGGTCCATATTCTTTGGTAGCCCGCCGACGTTATGGTGTGACTTAACGGATACTTTCCCGTCGACGGATTTTGACTCAATGACATCTGCAAGTATAGTCCCTTGGGCGAGAAACTTTACGTCTTTAAATTTTTTAGATTCTCTTTCGAATATCTTTATGAATTCATGACCAATTATTTTGCGCTTTTTTTCAGGGTCGGTTACTCCAGCTAGTTTTATATAAAATGAACTAGCTGCTTGTACGGGTACGACATTTAGGCCAATTTCTTTGTAAACTTTTAGAACCTCTTCGAACTCATTTTTACGTAGTAGCCCAGTGTCTACAAATATACATATTTGCCTGTCGTTGATAGCTCGTCCAACGAGGGTTGCTGCTACAGTAGAGTCAACACCTCCAGATAGGGCGCAGATTACCTTAGATGATCCCACTTGGTCTCGTATTTGATTTATTTGTCCGTCGATGAATTTTTTGTAATCATTCATTGGTAGTTGCCTCCATCACTCGTAACAAATAGGTCATGGGGGTGGCTCTCTGAGAGAGACGCTTGTGTAATGTGGATGAATTCTGATTTTTTCCACAGTTCTGGGATGGATTTCGCACCAACATAGTACATCCCGCTGTGTATGCCACCCAACCACTTATCTATCAGGTCTTTTACAGTCCCGGAGCAAGGGACTAGGCCCTCAACGCCTTCTGCTATAAGTACGTCGCCAGTATATTTTTTACCATGAAATTCATCCTCGCTGCTAACTTCCATGCCTCGTTTCATGGCGGCCAAGGACCCCATGCCCCGGTATTCCTTAAAGGCATATTTTGTTGAGCCATCTAAGATGTTATGGAATCTGCTGGGTACTTTATTTGCCTGAACGTAGACTGTATTCCCTGGAGATTCTTCGGTTGCGGCGAACATTCTACCCATCATGACGGTACTTGCGCCAGCAGCTAGTGCCTTAGTGGCGTCTCCAGAGTTGATTAATCCTCCGTCTGCAATAACAGGCACGCCTGCTGCCCGCGCTATGGGTGACACTTCGAGTAGCGCGGCAAGTTGAGGCACTCCCATGCCCGACACAACTCTAGTTGAGCAGATTGCGCCTGGCCCCATGCCGACACGCAGGGCATCGGCGCCTGCTTCTATTAAGGCTTTGGCTCCATCAGCTGTCGCTATGCTACCAGCGACCACCTCGACTTTATAATTCTTTTTGATAAACTTCACAGCATCGATAACTTTCTTAGAGAATCCATGAGCTGAATCGACGAGAATAACGTCTACGCCAGCACCTATTAGAGAAGTGACTCGTGCTTCATAACCGCTGCTTGATCCAACTGCTGCGCCAACTAGACAACTAGCTTTTTTAACTGTTTTCACCTCTTCAGACTGCTGTTCTGTCGTTAGATTGCGATGGATTATTCCAATACCTCCGAGTTTTGCTAGTGCGATTGCTAATCCTGATTCGGTCACGGTGTCCATCGGTGACGACACAAATGGTGATTTGATGTTAATATTTTTTGTGAGTGCGGTTGAGCAGTCAATTTCTGACCTATCGAAACCAGAATAGCCTGGTCGCAACAGCACATCGTTAAATGTGAGTGATAAAGTGGGTGTTTTCATACTCTATTCTTACATGAATAATCTATAAATGAAAGCTTATTAATAGAGGTTGCAATTTTTGTATGTCGGCAACAGAGATTATAGGATATAATAAATAGGTAAGGCATTAAGCTTGTGGTGCGTGGACTATAGCACAAATAAGTAGGATGTCTTGCCTAGCATGTACGCAGGACTGATAAGCTCTAAGATAAAAAGATGTATCATGAATGCGTGCGTAGGTAATTGGCCTGCGCGATATAATGTGGATATGGGGGTATATAGCAACTCTTATTCGCAAAGACATAAAATTACTAGGAACTTTTAAATCAATTTAAACTTAAAGTGTATGCGCGGGTGTTGGAATTGGTAGACAAGAGGGACTTAAAATCCCTTGCCCAAAAGGCGTGCGGGTTCGATTCCCGCTCCGCGCACCAAAGTATAGCGACTTTTGTAGCGCAAATTTGTCTAGATGTAGCTAAATAACCACAAGATTGCTATACTGATAAGTGAAAAACGTAATCGTTAAAAGGGGAGTACTAGCAAATGACAACAGCTTTAATAATCATCGGCGCAGTTTTAGTGGCTATTGTGGCCTTCTTGATCGGTGCATATAACAGTTTAGTTAAGCTTAAGAATCGAGTTGAAGAGGCTTGGAGTGATATAACAGTCCAGCTCAAGAGGCGTACTGATTTGATCCCAAATCTAGTTAATTCAGTCAAGGGCTATGCCTCTCATGAGAAAGAAGTGTTCCAGAAAGTTACCGAAGCTCGTTCAGCAATCATGAACGCCAAGGGCGTAGCAGACACCGCCAAGGCAGAAAATATGATGGAAGGCGCGCTAAAGAGTCTGTTTGCGGTTGCTGAGGCCTATCCTGAGCTTAAGGCAAATGAGAGTTTCTTACAGTTACAGCAAGAACTTGTAGATACTGAAGATAAGATTCAGGCATCTAGGCGCTTTTACAACGGTGGAGTGCGTGATCTAAACATCAAGATCGAGACTTTCCCGGTAAACATCGTAGCTGGCATGTTTGGTTTTACTAAGAGAGAATTCTTTGAGGTAGAGGATCGTCAGAGTATCGAAACTCCAGTTGAAGTTAAATTTTAAGTACTATATTTAACTGTTAACTGCCCTCCGACACTATCAGAGGGCAGTTTTTATTGGTATACTAGAAGGTATGTATAGTTCAATTAGCCAGAATAAAAGAAACACAGTGCTCATCATGATAGTGTTTATTGCTATAATTTCAGCTCTTGGCTGGGCTACGAGTATTATGTATAACGACTACAGTATTTTTTGGGTAGTTTTAACAGTATCCATAGTTTATGCGATAATTCAATACTTCGCCGCAGGAAGGTTAGCAATGGCGATGACAGGCGCAAAAGAGATTAAGAAGCCTGATGCACCAGAGCTATGGAGGGTAGTTGAGAATCTAGCAATTACCTCTGGTATGCCTATGCCTAAGGTCTATCTAATTAATGACTCTGCGCCGAATGCTTTTGCAACAGGGCGAAGTCCTGAGCACGCTATCGTTGGAGCGACAACAGGTTTATTGGAGATAATGGATAAGCGAGAGCTTGAAGCGGTAATGGCTCATGAGATGAGCCATGTCAAAAATTATGATATTCGCGTGAGTATGATAGCTTTTGGCCTCGTTAGTGCGATTGGGCTATTGGCAGACATAGCTCTCAGGATAATGTTCTATGGTGATGATCGTGACAGGAACGCTAATCCTATAGTAGCCATAGTTGCATTGGCGGTTATTATTTTGGCGCCAATTTTAGCAACGATTACTCAACTGGCTATTAGTCGGCAGCGGGAGTTTTTAGCTGATGCTTCAGGGGCTATGATGACGCGGGACGCTGAGGGCCTAGCTTCAGCTCTTGAAAAACTAAAGATGAATAGCAGACCCCTCCAGAAGCAGAGTTCTGCAACTGCAAATTTGTTTTTAAGCAATCCTTTGCAATCTGGTTTTTTCTCAAAAATGTTCAGTACGCATCCTCCGTTAGGCGATCGGATAAAACGTTTGCGTGATTCAGCGACGAGAATATAAGCTGGCTATATATGAAAATGAAAAATATGAATGCACAGAAGAAAAAGACTTTGCCTAAAAAAT
>CAZAOX010000054.1:0-4337 GCA_964486985.1 uncultured Candidatus Saccharibacteria bacterium | reverse complement strand
TAATTGCTGAGTTAATGTAGACCCACCAAAACTGCCCCCTCCAGAAAACGCATAGCCATAAACTGCCCTTAGAGTGCTTAGTAATGAAACTCCACCGTGTTTGTAAAAATTCTTATCTTCACTAGCTATCAAAGCAAGCTGAGTATTTTTGGATATATCTTCGAGAGGAACAAGGTCTCGATGTTTAGCCGTCCCAGTACTAAAGAAGATTTCTCCATGAACATCTTTTAAGACCACTCCTGTATTGTTGCGATTCATCAACTGGTCCATGTCTCCCATGGTTATGGCAAAGTAAGCATAAGTTAACAGCGGCACAACAAGCACAATTAATAAGACCGGCGCTCCAGCTAGGACAATTTGTTGTCGCCTAGACAGCCCCCTAAACCAACGCCATTTTGCACGAAGCCACCACTTCACCCTACGAGCAGGTGAGTGCCTATTAGTTTTTGCGAGCTTTTTCCTTCTTCTCATGCACTCTCTATTATACTATGCAAAATCCATTAGTTAAGAGTGGCGACTCATCAAGGAGTAAGTAATAGCCGCCGCCAAAGCATCTGCCGCGTCATCTGGCTTAGGTATAGTCCTGAGTCCTAAATGTAGCTTAACCATCTCCTGAACCTGTTTCTTGTCAGCTCGCCCATAGCCGGTCAAGGTTTGCTTAATCTGCAAAGGCGTATATTCGACAATCTTTAAATCAGCCTGCCTGCCAACTAACATAGCCACTCCACGAGCATGAGATACAGATATAGCGGTAGTGATATTTTGCGCAAAAAATAACTTTTCAATCGACATCACATCTGGCTTAACTTCACTGATAACCTGCTGAATACTATCGTAGATATCTACTAAACGGTCTTCGAGAGGAGTGTGAGCCGGTGAAGTAACTACCCCTGCGTCAATCATTGACGGCTTACCCCCAAGAGCCACTTCAATGACCCCAAACCCTAGGATACCCGTTCCAGGGTCAATTCCGATAATTCTCATACTCTCAACTATAGACTACTTTGAGGTAGAGGCAAAAACTTTCGACAAACGCCTCGTCAACTGACTGACCTCAAATCGCCACTGCCAACCAGCGTAACCAACTGCTAGTAGTGACGCCCCGCCCAGCGCCCACCAGCCCAAGGTATTTTGGCTGATATGCTCGATTTTCTCTGGAGCAAATGGAATTTTAGGCATACTGCTAGCTAAAATCTTTCGACAGCGATTTGTGGCGGGATTACGAAATTCATCATCAGCACAAGGCTTTAGGATTTTAGCGGCTAGTGCAATTGAGCGACAACGATTCGTCTCCTCACTGCGATATTGGCCCTCTTTGCAGGGCTTTAGTGTATCGCCAGCTAATGCGATATTACGACAGCGACCAGTCTCTTCCGAACGATATTGGCCATCCTTGCATGGAATTAATTCTTTTGGAGTAGGGATATTACGACAGCGACCTGTTAGTGGATTGCGCTCCCGTCCTTCTCCGCAATCAGCTAAATCAACCATTTTGAGCAACGAGCTTACCGCAAAAAGGTTTTCCTCTCCTGGACTAGGATCGGCATAGCCCCACATACCATCAACTACCGCCCATGATTTACCTTCTTTGGCATTAGCCCAACTCGGGACTTCAACAGAATATTGCCCGTCTATAGAAGTCATTCGCAAACTACCAGATGAATTTCTTAAAGAAAAATTTGCTTCATTGTCTCTAATTATCAGATATTCGCGTGCGCTAATCGTTGATCCATCTGGAAATTTATATACCTTAGACTCATCATTTAGATAAAACTGCCACCACGCTAAACTGACCTCCTTGTCATTTGGATTATAAATTTCAATATACTCATTACCGCCATCGACACCTTTAGGGTTAATCAATAATTCTGTCACTTCTAGCGGCGAACTACTCAAAAAGCAACGACCGTCCTCATCTGCCACAAAATCATTTGGAAGGACGCTGTAAAAACCAGGGAGATTCACGCATTGATTTTCATAGCAATTACCATCTTGATCAACTTCAAGATTCGGAGGCAATTTACCCACTTCAATATCCGGCCTATTTTTACATACTATTGGCGGAACAGGACACCTACCGCTGGTGGCGATAAAGCTTCCGTCGCTACATTCAATCGGCTCGTCTATGTGTCCGAACGTAGCTAAGCTTTTCTTCCAAACCCAATCAACCCCCTTACCATTGCCCGAGTGCAGTTGGCTAAAAGCCTCATAATTCCACTCTCGCTCTATCGCATACATTCCACTTGGCTGAGCAGTCCACGATATAGTATCAATCACTATATCTCCATCAACAAGCTGTATAGCATCACTAGACCCGACTATGCATCCACTAGCTGAACCGCATGAAGATATGAGAACCGCTATGCTAGCTTCATCTACACGCGAAGTTGTACTAAATGAGATAAATGCCCCAGGTGCAATTCGATAGTCATAATCCTCTTGACTCAGGCAAGCAAACAATACCCCTCCTTTGTTCCTCAGGCACCACCCAGTCACGTCAACTTCTTGAGTCTCGTTATTATACAGCGAGACATACTCATTATTTGCTCCGCCACTAACACCAACTTGTATTTGAGCGATAACTACGCTAGGAATAACTCCTGGAACTGATAACGTAGCAGACTGATCTAATGGTTCAGGTGCTAATGGCGAGTCGCTTTCATCAACATCGCCAATATCCTCAATAGCTACAGCCGCTTCACTCTGAGCAGCACCCTCAGTGTCACTAAGACTAGTGGTACCTACCTCTACTTCGGGCAATTTGGACGTATCTGCTAAGCCAATATCCTCTATCGCAAAAACTATCACACCAGGAGAACCGAGCGACACGATTAAGGCTAATATTAGCGAAAAAGAAAATAGTCTTTTCACAAGGCCCACCCCCGATTAAATATCTTAGAGAAATTATAACAAACTGCGAATAAATTATTCAATATCTATAGTGATGTCGGCATTTGTGTGAACATTAACTACATCGTCCAAATCATCAAGAGCGTCCAGGACCTTCATAAGTTTGCTGGCTACTTCCATATCTGCGACCTCAACTTCGGCATTGGCGACATACTGAAGTTCAGCGTCCTTAACGGCTAATCCTGCTTCGATGATCTTGTTACGAACACTCGCTAGTTGCTTCATCTCGGTGTAAACAATTAACTCACCATCCTCCTCAATAGCATCATCAGCTCCGGCGTCTAAGACTGTCAAAAGCGCGTCCTCCCCGCTGGCATCAACAACGATTACACCCTTCCTAGTAAACTGAAAAACCACACTCCCGCTATCGGCGATTTGAGCTCCATTTTTCGTTAAAGCATTTCGAACTTCAGGAAAAGTTCGATTACGATTATCCGTCGCGGCCTCTATGACTATACCGACCCCGCCAGGACCATAAGCTTCATAAACCACCTCCTCTAGGACAGCAGCACTCTTGTCAGCTGCTCGATCAAGTGCCCGCTGAATATTTGCCCCAGGCATATTCGCAGCCTTGGCCCTCTCGATAGCTAATGATAGAGCAGAGTTCATTTCTGGATCTACACCGCCACGAGCAGCGATAGCTATCTGATTGCCAAGTTTAGTAAAAATAGCGCCTCGCTTGGCATCATTGGCGCCTTTATCTCGTTTAATTTTTGCCCATTTACTATGTCCTGCCATCAAAAACTCCTAAAACTGTTATTTTCTTAATTATAACATCCAGGCCCCAAAAGCCTCGCTCGACAGATTAAAGCGTCTGAAAGTTATTTAATTCGTCGCAACCGCCAGATCACGAAACCTATAACTACTGATCCCAAAATAGCAAAAAGTACATATGGAGATTCTCTCAGATAATACACGACCGCCAAAACTGATGCGACAATCCCCCAGCGAACAGCCCATGCTTGGCTTGTAAGAGCGCCTATAGCCAGAAGCACTATATGTTCTACTAAGAACAAAAATGAGTACCATCCTCCCTGAGACAGAGCCTTAATGCCGACAAAATATGTGAGCAACCCCATAGCTATTATCGCCCTGACTACACCAAAAGACATTCCAGACTGAGGGTTCTTCTCTTTGCGTCGATAAAAGGCCATCACAAATATCGTAAATGAGACTATGTGGGCGTAAACCAAGCTATCGATATTGGGCCAAACACTCCATACTAACAGTGATGTAGCCACTGCGCCAATGTAGGCAGCTATTTCAATCTGCCTTCTATTTACCAAGTACCAACCGTCAACAGCTATAGTGGCGGCAGAAGCAAGACCTAACAAGGCGCCGGATAACCGAGTCTCGACTGACATCACTGCCACAAGAGTGCCAAACAGCCAAACAATCCAGCTACTCCATAATACATATTTACGCCT
>CAZAOX010000053.1:3275-4434 GCA_964486985.1 uncultured Candidatus Saccharibacteria bacterium | reverse complement strand
GCCAAGAATCTCGTTTTCAGTAAGTTGCTTGGTTTCGCCGCGTAAGATTGGGTTACCGAGTCTAGTTAACTTTAAAATTTTCATTTGCCACTCCTAGTTTCATAGTAGCATAGAGACGGCACTTTATAGGTTAGCGACTATAAGCTTATGATTGGTTTTAGCAATTCATGCAGTAGCCCGGATGGCTATCGGGCTTTGAAGAGTGGGCACGGCATTTTCCAGTGACACACCAATAGGCGCTACTGTCTATGTCAAATCCTGTGGCCCATGGCTCACGAGGAAACTTACAACTAGCGAGAGTGCCTCCAAGCGGACAAAAGCGGATACTAACCTGTATAACCTGTTCACCGTCTGATCCTATAAAGTTATCATAGTCATAAACGCTACCAGGCCAGGGAGCTTTTGGCCAAGCAATCGACGAACTGCTTAAGTATTTATGTATCTCACTGGGGACATCACGATCAACATCGTCAGGCCACTTGCCCTCTCTTTGGTAATACACCACTGTGGCGGCGGAGAGCTCTCTGAGCTCATTTTTGGAACGCGAAAAATAAGCCTTTTCTTGGATGCCTCGATAAGATACTATGCCAATTGTAGCCAAGATTGCAATTACGGCAATTACTATCATCAACTCAACAAGTGTAAACCCACCCCATTTTTTCATATCCTTATGATATCATACAATTTGCCTAAGGTTATTTAGATGCTGGGGATATAGATGGAAGCACGTGCCTAGAGAGCTGTTAGTTGACATCACAGCCTAGCATAGATCTGGCGGTGTGTTAGGCGACATTAGCTAGACTGGCTATGTCGTCCTGAAATAGCTCTTTAGGTGGCTTTCCGGGAGCTTCTTCTGTGGAGGGTTTTTGTTGAGTGGTGACAAGAGTCGGACCTTCGTAATCAAGGTTCATAACTGATTCTGTGGGGCGTGGATACTGCACATGGGCGTACGCTCCATTTCTTCGAAGAAGTAGTTTTACCTGCCCCCAGAGTTCAGGATTGCCGATGACCGTTTCGTCTTCATATCGTGCGAAGTTAAGTATGGGGATCTCGACTGTTTCGCCATTTTCGGTCAGCTCTAGACTTTTTAGTATTTTCGAAGCAATTTTTGTAGCTCTCCACTGGTTAAACTTTGACAGCTGGGCGCGAAGAGGAAGGT
>CAZAOX010000053.1:0-3175 GCA_964486985.1 uncultured Candidatus Saccharibacteria bacterium | reverse complement strand
TTTATGACTTAGGCCTGGGGCGCAGATTTCTCGTACAGGCCCTTGGCAAGCCAGCAAAAACTTCGTAAATGAGGTACAATGAGAGGTGTAATTAACCAGAGGGAGGTTGCCATGCAAACGACTAGTGGGGCGATTATCAAGCTTATCGAAGGTCAGTCAGAGGGTTTGGCTGGCTCTATTTATATACCGACTCACCCAGATAGCTCTGTAGCCAATACTCGAAAAGACAGAGTTCGATTTAAAAATGCTATTCAAGCAATTCGCCGACACCCGGATTTTAGTGAACAGAAGCTTGGCGGTTCTATGAAACAGTTGGAATTGCTCCATGATGATATGGAGTTCTGGAGCCATCAAGATACGGGCTTGGCGGTATTGTTTAATGAACAGGCGGTTGAGCATTTCAAGCTTCCTTTTGAGATAACAGAGAGAGTTTACCTAAAAAATCGTTTCGTGATCAGCCCTCTACTGATCATGGATGCGGTGAATATGAATTATTTTGTGCTAGACGTGAACGTAAAGGCGCCTAAGTTATTCGTTACTTCCGGAGGTAGTTTGGCTGAGGTCAATCAAGATGGTATGCCAGGCTCTCTCGAAGAAGAGGTTGGTAAAGGTGAGTATCGAAAACAGCTCCAGCATCAGCGTGGCGGTACGGCTACTTATCACGGCCACACCGAAGACGATGCTGTGACTGATGAGCTTCGTCGCTATTTGAAGCTATTAGCCGGTAGGGTCGATGAGTTTCTACAGGGGCGAAATTTGCCTTTATTAATCGCTGGAACTGACAACCGAGTAGGCAGTATCAGAAAAGAAATAAACTACAAAATAGTTAGCGAAGAGGGTTATATCGGTAGCGTTGAGAGGATGAACCCCAAAGAGCTTTATGACGCTACGGCACCACTAATGCAGGGTTATTTTGAGGGTCGGCGCGACAGTAAGGTGTCTCAGCTGGAGGGTGCAGCCCCTGGGCTGGTGGCGGTTGGCAAGGAGGAGATAGTCGATATCACTAAGCAGGAGAGGGGTGGGCGGATCGATAGCCTGTTCTTGCCAATTTACCGAGTGACTAAAGATAATGTTCGGGCTGGTGATAACAGGTCGTTGGTGATTGAACTGCCAGATGCTATCGATGAGGTGGAGGAGCTAGTGGTGGCGGTAGCTAGTACTGGTGGTGAGTTGGTGCCGGTTGAGATCGGTGCCTATGAACTGCTTGAGGCTCCAAAAGCTCTTTGTCGGTACTAAAAGACGAATATTTCTATAAATTGGCACTCTTGACATGAGAGTGCCAATTTTCTATAATGAGAGTAGAGGTTCGCCCAGGGCCTCGAAAAGATAGTAAGGGGTAAAAGGAGGACAAAATGAGTCATCTAGCAAAATGGGATCCTTTTGCAGAGCTGACAGCTCTTCAGAAGCAGTTTTTTGGTGATGATTTTACGTCATCGCTAAAGGGCGTCAATATACCAACAACTGACGTATATACCAAGGACGACAGTTTGGTTATCGAGGCGCATTTGCCAAACTTTGAACAAAAAGACATCGATATAAAGATTGAAGACGGCTGTATAGTGGTAAGCGCTCAGCGCCATGAAAAAGAAGAGGATAAGGGCAAACGATATGTCGTTCGTGAGAGTTCAAGTAACTTTTATCGACGAGTAGCCTTGCCAAAAAGAGCTGATGTCGAAAAGATTGATGCTCAGCTCGATGATGGCGTCTTGAAGGTGCAAATACCAATGACACCGCTACCAGAGCCAAAGAAAATCTCAATCACTGCCAAAAAGAAGAAATAGGCTTTTGGTAGGACCAAGAAAGGGGCCCCATACTGGGCCCCTTTTTCTAATGATATATAGGCTGTTTGTCGACGGCCTTCGAAAGTTTTGGATGGAAGAACTTGACGTATACAGAAATAGAATAAACCAATACTCCTATAGCAATTAGTAATTCTCGAAATTCGCCAGCGGCGTTGGGCCTCATACCGAGAGGAGCGTAGTCATAGAGTAGGGTGATAAAGTAGGCAATTATCAACATGGATAATGATAAAATTGTGTTAAAGGTAGCGGCTTTTTCGTTGCGATTAAGGTGATGCAGGACGATGTAGGCTAAGATGACTGCTGAAATGACAAACAATGCTGGGCGGATCAGAGTAGATGCATATATCGATGAGTTTGCTAGACCTGACATGAGGATGAAAGGTGCGATTAGCCACGTGCTAGGAATGAATTTCTCGGCATTAGCTATTTTCCTGGTGAGCCGTTTGATAGTTTGGCTATAGAAAGGCGCCAACACTAAAAGTATGAAGGCTCCTAGGTAATATAAATCATTGGTAATAGTCGAGTTGAAGTTGTGGATATTAGTCTCTTGTTGCCAGTTATACTCCAAGAAATAACCAGAAGATTCGATATTGAGTATCCGTTGCATCCATGATATCTCTTCCATCCCCAAGATAAAGAAGACAGCAGTCAGAGCCAAAAATAGCCATTTAGCAGTGTTTATTTTTTTAGATTTATTAGAGGAGTGGAATTTGAAAAATGAAATTAGCATGATGGCCGATGCTAGAAAAAGGAATCCCGCTGAGAGGTTTTCAATCAGACCGTCTTCACGTGTTAGTGAGTTGATTCTTTGAGGTGACGTGACGAAAGAGGCTATAAATAGCATAAATAAAACGGGGATTGAGACTTTAGATAGGATGGCCAGGTTTTTGTAATGATTTGTATTTTTGAAGATAATTAGATAAGCAAGAATAGTAACTGGTATATATCTGAGGATAAACATCTCATCGGCTGGCCCGAGAATATTGAAGCTTTCGCGGCCTGTTACGAAATTCATCTGATAATAAATCTCATAAATAATCGTCAGGGCGGCAAGTAGAAAAACGACCCAATGCTTCTTTGTGAATTTAATTAGCCTTGCTAGCCCCATCTAAATCTATTGTCTCATGAGGTGGATAATCATGCAATGAGTGCGAGCTTGAGGTATTGCTAGCGGCTAATATGTGCTAAACTAGATGCATTATTTAACTGGGGGTGCCTATGGCAGATCAGGATAAGACAGTAGATAATAATGTAGACGCACAGGGCGATAAGGCGCCGAGTGCAATACCAGATAAAAACAAGGGTACAACTGGTCAGTCAAGTGAAAATCTAGATGACGTGAAAGTAATGGCCGCATTAGCCTATTTAGGTAT
>CAZAOX010000052.1:0-4504 GCA_964486985.1 uncultured Candidatus Saccharibacteria bacterium | reverse complement strand
GATGAAATTCATCGCCTAAGCCGAGTGGTTGAAGAGGTGCTTTACTCGGCTATGGAAGACTATAAACTAGATATTGTTATAGGCAAGGGGCCTGCTGCTAGGTCAATTCGCCTAGATCTACCAAGATTCACAGTGATTGGCGCTACGACGCGGACAGGTAGTTTGGCTGCGCCCCTGAGAGACCGTTTCGGGCATATCTATAGACTAGAGTTTTATGAGCCTTCAGAGATATCTAGAATTATTGAACGAGCTGCATCTATTTTAGAGTCAACTATTCATAAATCTTCGGCGGAAATATTGTCCACCCGAGCTAGGCTAACTCCGCGGATAGCTAACCGCTTACTTAAAAGAGTGCGTGATTATGCTGATGTTAACGGCGACGGAATTATTGATGATGAGACTACGAGAAAAGCTTTGGCTATGCTTGAGATAGACGAGTTGGGACTCGATGCGGCTGATAGAAATTTACTACGTAGTATAGTGGAGCATTATGGTGACAGCCCTGTGGGCCTAACTACTCTCGCAGCACTAACAGGCGACGAGCCAACGACTATCGAGGACTTTTACGAACCATACCTTTTGCAGATTGGGTTTATTGAGAAGACCCCACGAGGCCGCAAGGCGACTGCCAAGGCAAGGCAGCATATTCAAAAAAGTTAAATATATGATATAATATGAATATGAATGAGACTGGAGATAGTTCAAAGCCCGTAGCCTATGATGCCGATGGTAGGCCACTTTATTATCATCCGCTCCAGGATATAGCCCCTACTAGTCCAAAAAATCAATCTCACATAACCTCTCAGCCAGAATCTATTGAAGGGCATAATTTTAATCCGCAAATCAGAACACAATATGCCAATGAGCCTAGTGTTGTGCATGCTTCTAGGCAGGTAGAGCCTCAAGCTTTTGAGATAAGCGATGATTTGCGAGAAAAGCATAGAGAGTCAAAGAAACTCTATCCATACCTGAATTTGTCGGAGGGAGAATTTGTTATCTTAGATATTAAGAGGCATCCGATTGGGCTGTTTTTGCCGACTGGGGTGACTATCGTTTTGTTAGTAGCGATATTTGCTTTTGCTGGTTTGTACCCATCCATGTATGAAGCTTCGGCTAGTTCGATCATGCTTCAGCCGATGGCCGTCTTTGTCGCTGCGATCATGCTATCTGTGCTGGTTGTTTTGGGCGGGGCCGTTGCCTTGTGGGTGTATCTACAGAACCAATTTTTTATGACCAATGAGGGCGTGATCCAAGAGATTCAGGAAAGTCTATTTTCGAGACATGAACAGACTGTCAGCCTTGGCAGTATTGAAGACGCCAGCTTTCGACAGGCGGGCATTTTGCAGACAGCACTTGATTATGGGACTATTCGACTGAGTACTGAGGGCGAAGAGACTACATATTTATTTCAGTATGTTTGGCGGCCTAGAGAGCAGGTGGCTATTCTTAACAATGCCATAGAGGCGTTTAAAAATGGGCGACCAGTTTACTATGATTAGTATCTGATGTTCAATGATTGCGATTTTTTTTGACAAAATCTTCCTCTTCAGACAAAGAAGCCCTCAGCGTGTATGATTCGCATTTGCCTTCTTGGCATTTTTTAGGCTCGTATCTGTAGGATGATTCTTTTTCGCCAATTTTATAACCATCTGGGTCTGTCAAGATTTTAGAGTCTATAGTTTTTAGAGTATCATCCTTGATATGTTCAGGATAGTATCTCTGAGAGGTATAGAATTCTTCTTCTAAACTATAGTAGATGGAATTGATTGCAGTTTTTTTTATCTCATCATCGTGTTGATTATTGATTTTTTGCAATTGAAATATCGATACAATACCTGCTGTGAGCAAAAAGATAGTCACAACTAATAGTTCGATTATAGTAAAGCCAGAGTGTCTCATGGTTATATTGTAGCAAATTTTAATGATTGACGATATACTATAGCTATAAAGGTAAGGGGGAGAAATGGCTGATAAACAGACTAAAAAAATAGCAGATACGACTGATAAAAAAGTGGACGAAGGCAAACTTAAGGCCTTGGGGCTAGCGATGGACCAAATCACCAAACAATTCGGCGATGGAGCTATCATGAAATTAGGTGAGTTCCATCAGGCTGACGTGGAGTTGATTCCTTCTGGTTCGTTGTCGTTGGATCTAGCTCTTGGCGGTGGTTATCCAAAAGGCAGGATCATTGAAGTGTTTGGCCCTGAATCAAGTGGTAAGACTACACTAGCACTTCATGCTATTGCGGAAATCCAAAAGCAAGGTGGCACGGCAGCTTTTGTTGATGCTGAGCATGCTCTTGATCCATCATACGCTAGGAAGCTGGGGGTTGATACTGATAATCTTCTAGTGTCGCAACCAGATAACGGTGAGCAGGCCTTGGAAATTACAGAGACATTGGTCAGGTCAAACGCTGTTGATTTGATAGTGGTTGACTCAGTGGCGGCTTTGACTCCTCAGGCGGAAATTGACGGTGATATGGGCGATTCCCATATGGGACTTCAAGCTCGCCTGATGAGCCAAGCATTGCGCAAGTTGACTGGCATCATTAATAAATCTAAAGCTACGGTTATTTTCATCAACCAAATTCGCATGAAGATTGGCGTAATGTTTGGTAATCCGGAAACTACTACTGGCGGAAATGCTCTGAAGTTTTATGCGTCTCAAAGGCTTGATATCCGGCGGATAGGGCAGATAAAAGTGGGTGATGATATCTTAGGCAATCGTACGAAGATTAAGATCGTTAAAAACAAAATCGCACCGCCTTTTAGGGTCGCAGAGTTTGATATCATGTACAATGAAGGAATATCAAAAACAGGGGATATTCTGGATCTAGCTGTCGCATATGAAGTGGTAGAGAAGTCAGGCGCCTTCTTTAAGTATAACGGTGAGACTATTGGCCAGGGTAGGGACAAAGCTAAAACTTATCTAAAAGAAAATAATCAGATTATGACTGAGATAGATAAAAAAGTTCGCCAGAAGGTGAAGGAGACTGAAGCTTAGGCTTATGGTGAAGCAGTCAGTTTTTACCACAGAGGTTGTTGAGGAGGGGCGGATTTTTGCAGAAAATGAACTGGCGATAGCCTTCCCGACTAATATACCAATTACGCCAGGACATTCCATAGTAGTGCCAAAAAGAGTAGTTAATTCAGTTGACGGCCTAGCTCAAGAGGAGTTGTTGGCAATTTTTGACTTGATAGAAAAGGTTAAAAAAGGTCTTCGTTTAGTTTTTGGTGCAGAGGGATTTAATTATGCTTGGAATGAGGGTGACGACTATGGCCAAACGGTGCCACATATTCATTTTCATATAGTGCCCCGTACCCCAGGGGATGCAGGAATTATCGACTATGAGCCACGAAAATTTCTTTATCGACCAGGAAGCCGTCAAAAATCACCTAAAGCTGAACTTGATGATGTTGCCAACAGTTTAAAACAGGTAGTTAAGAGCGACATCAGGGATTGGCAAGAGTTTAGCGGGGAGATTCAAGATAGTTAATGCTTTCGCCATAAGACTCTTTTAGATGAGCATCTCTTCATGAAAATAACTGCCATTAGCTCTCAAATAAAAAACCCTCACAAAGCTAATATATTTGTTGATGGCAAATATAGATTCAGTCTTGACATTGCTCAGATAGTAGATTTGGAGATAAAGAAGGATCTTGAAATTGACGAAGCGACCCTGCTGAAATATGAGCAGGAGGGCCAATTCAGCAAACTTTACATGAAGACGCTTGACTATGCACTAATTAGGGCACGGTCAGTTAAGGAGGTGAGAGATTATCTCTGGCGAAAAACCCTCATTACGAGGCGGCGATCCAGGAGGACGGGTGAAGTGGTTGAGATTCCGGGGTTCTCATCTGATATAGCCAGAAGAGTTCTGGATATGCTAATAGAAAAAGGCTACGTTGATGATCGTAAGTTCGCTGAGTTTTGGGTAGAGAATCGATTTCGCAATAAAGGAATAAGCCAGGTTAGGTTACGACAGGAGCTACAGAAAAAGGGTGTCAGCAATGACACTATAGAATTTGTTCTACGAAGTAATGTTAGGACAGATAGTGAGGAGTTAAAGAAAATTATTTCCAAAAAAGCCCGTCGCTACCCGGATATAAGACAATTGAAAAACTATCTTGTTCGTCACGGTTTTTCGTATGATGACATACAAGAGGCGCTCGATAGCGTCATGATTGATCGATAGTGTTGGGCTGAGGCTGTTTGCGAAATGGATTATCTAGAGTGGGCAATGCTTGGTCTGCGGTCGGTTGGTGGCTGGGTATGGAGGCAGTTTTTATAGTAATAGTATCGTTGGTGATTTTAGATATTTGAGCCCTATGAATCAATAATTCAGTGTCACCGAGACTTCGGAGAATGGGCCTCTTAACTCTTATTTGTTGAATAATTAGACTACTGCTCTCTATAGTGTAGCCAATAATTTTACCGATATGCTTATTTTTTTCGTCTATAACTTTCATGCTAACGAGGTCAAATTCAAGCTCTAAGATATTC
>CAZAOX010000051.1:0-4509 GCA_964486985.1 uncultured Candidatus Saccharibacteria bacterium | reverse complement strand
CCTGTCCCCATGAAGGACAAGAGCCTTAGTTCGACTAAACCGACAATGTAGTCCATCCCCTGGTCGACCGAGCGAGGGGGCAGTAGGTGCAAAACTTGCCGAAATCCCTTATTGCGCCAATAGATCTTGAAATCATAATCAAAACCTAGGCCCACTAAGCCTATAGAGCTGATTAATAGTTGCAAGACAGACCCAAGAGCAACGCCCAGGGCCACGCCCATGATACCGCCATCAAAAATCTGCCAGCCAAATATATTTATCCCATCAGTAAACCAAACTATACCGATGATGATACCGATATTGTAAACGATTGGTGCTAGGGCATAAAAAGTAAACCGGCCAACTGCTTGCTGGATACTAGCTATCACTGCTGCAATAGCAAAGATGAACGGATTTATAGCGATAACTCGCATCATACTAGCCGTTAAGGCTAACCCAGACTCACTGAAGCCACCAGCAATCAGCCCAGCTATCTGATTGGCAAAAATCATAATTAGCACACTGACCACCAATGTTGTCAGCGCCATAAAATTGATAACACTAGAACTAAGTTGCCACGACGAGACCTTGTTGCCCTTGGCCCACCGAGCGTTAAAAACAGGTATAAATGTCACGCTTAAGGCACCCGACACTAAGATGGCAAACATAAAATCAGGCACCATAAATGCCGCTGTATAGGCATCAAGCCCCGCAGGATAGCCCGCCAGTCCAGCCGCTTCATTTGGCATATAGGCGCTATTTAGTAGACGATCACGGAAAAACCCTAGCAAACTCGATACCAATATCGAACTCGCCAGTAAAAAGGCAGCCAACTTTACAGTTAGCCGCCGATTTATCCGATTTACCGCTCTGCGAACTCGCCCCATAGATTAGACTCAGGCGTGAAGGATCGCCTCTTTAGGCATGATAGTGTCATGAAGCAACTTAGTTACAGCCTCTTCCTCGAGCGTTTCCTCTTTTAGTAGAGCTTCTGCCAGCTTGTCTAGCTGAGATCGATTAGCCATAAGCACGGCTTCCGCTCTCTTTGTAGCCTCACCAAGCAGGTTTTTAATCTCCTCATCAATCAACTGTGCAGTAGCATCAGAGTATGGGCGGTCTCGAGTCATCTTATCGAACATTAACCCACCGTCATCTTCATGAAATACTTGATTGCGCAGTTTCGCGCCCATGCCCTGCTCGATTACCATTTCACGAGCGATCTCTGTAGCCTTTCTGAGATCAGACCCTGCCCCAGTAGTGATGCCGTCTTCGCCATACATTATTTTCTCAGCTATACGTCCGCCCATAGCTCGAGCTAACACATCTTTGAATTCATAAATATTCGTATAGCTTCGATCATCTGGAGGTAAGAACCAGGTCACACCACCAGTACCACCGCGGGGGATGATCGTCACCTTATGCACAGGATCCGAATCAGGCAAAACATGGCCGACAATAGCATGCCCAGCTTCATGATAAGCTGTCAGCTCCTTTTCCTTATCACTCATCACCTTGGCTTTTCGCTCAGGCCCGATAGCCACCTTTTCAAACGCTTCGGTCAGATCATCATTTGAGATCTTTTTCTTACCTCGTCTAGCGGCAATAATTGCTGCTTCATTTGCGATATTCGCCAAGTCTGCCCCAGAAGAGCCTGCTGTCTTGGCGGCTAGCTTGTCGAGGTTAACCGTTGCGTCAACGGGCTTATTTTTGAAGTGAACTTTGAGGATAGCTTCTCGATCTTTTCTCTCTGGAAGCATTATACTAACTCGCCTGTCAAATCGCCCAGGTCGAAGTAGGGCAGGGTCTAAGACGTCTGCTCGGTTGGTCGCTGCCAACACTATAACATTTGTATCACCGTCAAAACCATCCATCTCAACCAGTATCTGGTTCAATGTCTGCTCACGCTCATCATGTCCACCGCCCATTCCTGACCCACGGCGACGACCAACGGCATCGATTTCATCTATAAATATGATACATGGTGCATTTTTCTTAGCCTTCATGAACAAATCACGCACTCTCGAAGCACCAACGCCAACGAACATCTCAACAAACTCAGAACCAGAAATTGAGAAAAACGGCACATCAGCCTCACCGGCTACGGCCCTGGCTAGCATCGTCTTACCGGTACCTGGACTGCCGACCAAAAGCACACCTTTTGGTATCTTAGCGCCTAATTCCTGATACTTTTTAGGACTCTTTAGAAAATCCACCACTTCTTGAAGGTCCTGCTTGGCATTATCGTTACCAGCTATCTCCTCGAAAAGAACCTTTTCCTTATCTTGCCCATACAGACGAGCCTTACTCTTGCCAAAGCCCATTGCTTGGTTATTCTGACCTTGCGCCTGACGCATCATGAACATAAAGAAAGCCACTATCACCACTATAGGAACAACCATGATAGCCAAATTCCACAAAGTTTCACTAGTCGTCGATGGTTCAACTATCTTTACCTCAACCTTGGCATTTTTATCCAAGCCCTGCTCGTAAATACTACTGCCAGACTCCTTAGTAGACCTCTGTGTCGGCTTATCCTTGCCTTTTGGGGTAACAGTTATATCATTGCCCTGGATTTTTAATTGGCTAACTTCGCCTTTATTGGCTCTATTTACTACATCTGACAATGCAACCTCTTTAAGCCCAGCATCAGGGGACAGGGCGGCATAAACAACCAGCCCCAAAAATATCAAAATCGCCCAAAACAAACCAAAACGAACTATCTGGTTCTTGCCGCCTTTATCGCCCGCACCTTTCGGCATCTTTACCGCCATATCAAATCATCATCCTTTCAATAAACTGACATCTCTAGACATTGTAGCATCTCGAGCCGTCAATTTCACTACTACGCCCTGGCCAATTTGCCAAGTTTTGCCAGGAAGGCCGACCCTGATAGCCAAAAGTAAGTTGTCCAGTTGCCGACCTAACAACGATACATTAAAGCGTTTCAACACATTTCTATATAACAATTCCCTAGCCACAGGCTGATCGATCATCGTCATAAAATAGCGATTTGATACAAAACCCTCAAAAAATCCAGCTTCATCCCCAATCTGCTTACGTAAGATAGCTTGCTTTTGCCACAAATCATAAACCTGCATTTTCAATGACAGGGGAAGACCGACCGTCGCGTGACGAATCCGGTTTCGGGCATAGATATTCTGACGATTAGTTTCGTCCTCAGACCATTCTAAGCGCCGTTCCACAGCATAATTCTCTAGTTCTCTTTTTGTTCTTTTTAATAATGGTCGCCAAATTCGCTCATCTCCCATAACCGCCAATCCCCGCCAGCCCGTTCCACGTTGAATATTCAGAACTACCGTTTCTACCAAATCGTCCAAGTGATGCGCTGTCACTAACCTTGCTTGATTTTGCTCGGCTACTTCAAACAAAAACTTATATCTACGCTCCCTTGCCTGGTCTTCATTTGCCTGACCAAGCTCCTCCCGGACCATTACGTATTCCAAGCCATAACCATTAGCTAGCCGCTCAACAAACCGCGCATCAGCCGATGAACCCTCACGCATACCATGATCAAAATGAGCCACTATCAAAGAGTGTTTTTTAGCGTCAACTAGCTTATCCAGTAAAACTACGCTATCGACTCCGCCACTAACGGCCACAACCAACTTCATGTAGCCATTATCTCATAGAAAAAACAGGTGTGACTCATAGCTAAAGAAACTTATCGCAAAATAGCAAAATACTATTGCTTTTTTTGCTAGTTTGTGCTATACTGAAAGTATAAGGTTAATTTAAAACAAAAAGGATAAAAAATGACCGACCTAGCACCGATGGAAGCCGAGCTATCACAGCTCATCCAAGCCTATAAGCAATCGGAAATCTCCACCTGGAGCAGACCCCGAACAGCTGGCGAATTAAACGGTTTCATAGACAGTCGCATCAAGGCTCTTGGCGACATAGACCTAGCATAAAGACCGTATATTTATGCTAAAATAACCCTACATACTTAATCAGTAGGAGGGTTAACGAAATGGCCAAGACAAAAGTAGGTGCACAAGGACATGCAGCTCCCGATAAATCATCCAGTAACCACAATACGCCCGCAACACTAACATTGCAGATTTTGACATACATGTTCTGGGGAGGCCTCGGCATCATGACCCCTGTCCTAGCGTCTATAGCTGTAAGATATTACCTGTTTGACAAAATGCCTATATCCTACAGCTCCGCCGCCTACGCAGTATCAGGTGTCGCTATTTTGCTCATCTTAGTTTCAATATCCGAAAAATTCTACTCCAAAAAAGAAGACGTGTCACAGCCAAAAACCGGACTCGCTTCATTCATCAGCGTCGCCACCGCAGTAATTTCTGCTATAGGCGTAGCTATAGGGCTACTAATCGCCGTGGCCTCATTTATCAACCTATTTCTCGTATTGGGGGATGAGGTTGATTCTTGGACCGCACTACTCAGCTCTCTCTCGGCAGTGATAATTTACTCTATGTTAATATTCAGAACCATACTACCTCGAAAATCTCGCTTAGGTCGCCAAGTTAGCCAAGGCGCGCTCAT
>CAZAOX010000050.1:0-4550 GCA_964486985.1 uncultured Candidatus Saccharibacteria bacterium | reverse complement strand
TTTTCATTTGATATAGTTTCAGAGATAGATAAGTCAGAGATGAACAATGTCTTCATGCAGACTGAAAAGGAGATCAGTGGACGCTATGATTTCCGTGGGACAGAAGCTGGCATAACTTGGCTGGGCGATAAGGCGGGATTTAAGCTGACCGCTGATAATGAATGGCAACTGGACGCTGTTTTAGATATTGTTCGTAAGAAATTAGCCTCAAGAGATCAGTCGAGTAAGTCGCTAGATCTGTCCAAAGGGAAAGTCATAGCTAATCTGAAGGCAAACTGGGAGATTCCTTTCAAGGAGGGGCTAGCTCAGGATGTAGCAAAAAAGATCTCAGCTGATATTCGCTCCGAAATCCCGAAAGTCAAGCCTCAGATTCAAGGGGGCTCTATCCGGGTGACGTCCTCAAGCAAGGACGAGCTACAGAAGGTGATTAATCTACTAAAAGGCCGTGACTATGACGTGGCCTTGCAGTTTATAAATTATAGATAAGGTAATTCTCTAAAAAATCTACAGTTATCACCGGTTTTATGCTATAATAATTCGTAAGAGTAGTTTTTTGGTGCCTAAAATCTCCATGAAACAAGAATTTATACTAATCTAAATCCTAAGGAAACTATAATGTCAAACTCAAATGTAGCTCTCAAAAATTACAGAAATATCGGTATTATCGCCCATATTGATGCTGGCAAAACAACCACAACTGAGGGTATCTTGTACCGTACGGGCTTAACGCACAAGATCGGTGTTGTTAAGGGCGCAGGCGATGGTGCGACAACCGACTGGATGGAACAGGAAAAAGAACGTGGCATTACAGTTACCTCTGCTGCCGTCACCTGTTCCTGGAAGGGCCACAAGATCAACATCATCGATACACCTGGGCACATCGATTTTACAGCTGAAGTTGAACGGTCGCTACGAGTACTTGATGGCGCTGTGACTGTTTTTGACGGTAAAATGGGTGTTGAAGCTCAGTCTGAGACTGTTTGGCGCCAGGCTAATAAATACGGCGTACCTCGAATCTGCTTCATCAACAAGATTAACCAAACTGGTGGTGATTTCTGGAAATCTCTAGAATCAATCCATAACCGCTTGTCCAGGCAAGCTTTCCCGGTCCACATCCCTATCGGCTTCGAAAAGACGATTAACGGCGTTGTTGATCTCATCGAGATGAAAGCCTACACCTATAACGACTATGCCGATCATGAGCTAATAGAAGGCGATATCCCTGAGGATATGCTTGAAAAAGCTAAAAACGCTCGCAGTCTCCTAGTTGAAAATGCAGTTGAGGCTGATGATGAGTTAATGATGAAATTCCTTGACCAGGGCGAAGAAGCGATCACGAAGGATGAGCTGAAGTCTGCCTTGCGTAAGCGGGTTCTTGAAGGCGACTTTTTTCTAGTCACGGGCGGTGATGGTCGCGGAGTGATTGTTGAGAAAGTTCTAGACCTGATGGTAGACTTTCTGCCTAGTCCGCTAGATGTTAGCGCCATCGTTGGTCAAAATCCGAAGACTGGCGATGAAGTTAGCCGTACGCCCGATGAAAAAGAGCCTTTATCGGCATTAGCGTTTAAGATCGCTACGGACCCATTTGTTGGGAAGCTCATCTTTGTTAGGGTTTACTCTGGAGTCTTAACCTCTGGTAGTCAGGTTATGAATACTACCACCGGTGAACGAGAGCGTGTTGGCCGTATCGTCCGGATGTTTGCTGATAAGCGTGAAGATATCGATCGCATTGGCGCTGGAGATATTGCTGCTGTTGTTGGTATGAAATCAACCACAACCGGTAATACTCTGTCAGACCCAGCAAATCCGATAGCTCTCGAGAGTATTTCGTTCCCAGAGCCACCAGTTTCTATCGCTGTTGAGCCTAAATCAAAGGCCGATCAAGAGAAGATGGCTTTGGCACTTCAAAGACTTGCTGAAGAGGACCCAACTTTCCGAATTCACACTGATGAAGAAACCGGGCAGACTATCATGTCCGGTATGGGCGAGTTACACCTAGACATTTTGATCGATCGTATGAAGCGTGAATTTAAGGTTGAAGCTAATATCGGCGAGCCACAGGTTGCCTTCCGTGAAACTATCAAGAAGATGGTCGAGGTACAGGGCAAGCATGCCAAACAGTCTGGAGGTCGTGGCCAGTACGGTGATGTTTGGATTCGCTTTGAGCCAAATGAGGCTGGCAAAGGTTTTGAATTCTTTGATGAGATCAAGGGTGGTGTTGTCCCGCAAGAGTATCGCCCAGCAGTCATGAAGGGTATTCGTGATACGTTGGATGGTGGTGTCATCGCTGGCTATCCGGTGGTTGACGTCAAGGCGACCCTTTATGACGGTAGCTATCATGATGTTGACTCCTCTGAACTAGCCTTTAACTTAGCAGGTTCCTTGGCTACCAGAACTGGTATCAAACAGGCTAGTCCGATCCTTCTAGAGCCAATCATGCTTGTTGAAGTAACCACTCCTGAGGATTTCATGGGTGATATCATCGGTGATTTAAATTCTAGGCGAGGTCGAATCGAGTCGATGGATGACCTGATGGGCGGAGCTAAGCTGATCAAAGCCTTTGTGCCACTAGCTAGTATGTTTGGCTACACTTCAGATCTTCGTTCAATGAGCCAGGGGCGAGCTGCCTCAACAATGGAACTTCATGGTTATGAAGAAGTCCCACCAAATGTCGCTCAAGAGATCATCGAAAAGCGCAGTAAGTAGAAGGCTTGATGACCAGTAAAGTCGCTCTTTTTATGGGAGCGACTTTTGATTTAGTCGATTTTTTTTAGGACTAGTGCGGTTCTGGCTGGGAGGTAGATTTTGATGAATTGCTGCTCGCCTTGAGGTTGGGTGAAATAGCGGGTCTCAAGGTCTATTCGGCCCTGTCCGCCAAACTCCTCCTCGTCACTGCTCAAGACGACTTTGTATGATCCAGCTGGAGCGAGTACTTGATGAGCTGTTAGCGAGATGTCTGGGGAGAAATTAAAGGCAAGCAGATAATTGTTGCGCAAGAAGCTAACTGATCTAGACTGGTGATTTATCTCGACATAGTGAGTCTGTCTATCCAATAACTGTTTGATAATTTTTAACATTGCTTTGTCAAATCTAGCTAAATCAGCGTAGCGTAGCAGCTCATCATCAGCCAGATCCCACTGCCTGCGAGCATGCTGAAAAGACCAGTTATTGCCCTCTCTAGGGAAGTCGATCCATTCTGGGTGGCCGAACTCATTGCCCATGAAGTTTAGATAGCCACCGCCATGCAGGCTAGCGGTCAGCAGACGGATCATTTTATGCAGGGCAATTCCGCGTTCGACAACGATGTTGTCATCAGTTTTTTGCATATGCCAATACATCTCTTTGTCGATTAGTCGAAATATCAAGGTTTTGTCACCAACCAGCGCCTGGTCATGACTTTCGCTGTAGCTGATAACTTTCTCTTCTATACGATGCGAACTGAGGGTGTGATATAACTCACCCAGGTCCCAATCTTCATCTTTTCGTTCTTTCAAGGTCTTTATCCAGAGGTCTGGCGTACCCATGGCTAGACGATAGTCAAACCCTAAGCCGTTATGCTCAATAGGCCCAGCTACTCCCGGTAAGCCACTCATCTCTTCAGCGACTGTTATGGCGCTAGGCTTGACGTCATGAATGAGTTGGTTAGCCATTCGCAAGTAGGTGAGGGCATCTTTATCGACATTATCACCATAGTAGTCACCGTATTCAGTAAAGGCCTTTTCCAGGCCATGATCGGTGTAGAGCATACTGGTGACACCATCAAAGCGAAAACCATCTACATTGTATTCATCAAGCCACCAGCGACAATTACTCAATAAGAAATGCAACACTTCACTCTTGCCATAATCGAAAATACGCGAATCCCAAGCAGGATGATCGCCTTTAAAATATTGGCTTAAGGTGCCGTCGAACCTGCTCAAGCCTTCAGCTTCGTTTTTGACAGCATGTGAGTGAACCAGGTCAATGATCACCCTGAGACCTAGTTCGTGAGCCTTGTCGACCAGCTGCTTAAAATCATCAGGCGTGCCAAACCGTGAACTAACCGCAAAAAAGTTCGACACATGATAACCAAAACTACCGTAGTAAGGATGCTCCTGGACTGCCATTAGCTGGATAGTGTTGTAGCCAGCTTTTTTGATGCGCGGCAGGACGTTTCTAGTGAACTCTTTGAATGTTGAAACTTTTGGCTCTTCGGAGCTCATGCCGACATGGGCTTCGTAAATAATAGGCGGCTCACTATTCGCAGGTGTTTCGTGCTCCCACTCGTATGCCTTAGTTGGTGCCCAGACCTCTGCGGTAAAATCCACAGTGTCTTTATCTTGGACGACTCTCGAAGCATATGACGGCAAACGCCAACCACTACCACCCTCCCAATAAATCTTTAATTTATACTTTTGTCCATGTCTGATAGCCACTAGGGGTAGCTTGAGGTACCATTGACCGTTTTGAGTCCTTTTCATGGCGAACTCTGGGTCCTCAGCCCAGTCGTTAAATTCACCTACCAGGTAGATCTCAGTAGCATTTGGTGCCCACTCACGAAATACCCAGCC
>CAZAOX010000049.1:0-4911 GCA_964486985.1 uncultured Candidatus Saccharibacteria bacterium | reverse complement strand
TCAGTCGATCGAGAAATCGTCCAAGAAAAAACCGGTAGCCTCAAGGGCAAACTCGTCCCTACGCCTAGCGGGGAGCTAATTGCCGATTTCCTAAGCGACCACTTCAACCAAATAGTAGACTACGATTTCACAGCCAAGGTCGAGGCCGAATTTGACCAAATCGCCAACGCCAAGCTCGCCAAAAGTCAAATGCTCCATGATTTTTACACACCATTTCATAAGCTAGTCGAGAAATCTGGTAACATCGATCGTTCCAAAGTCGGAGCTAACAGAGAAGTTGGTATTGACCCAAAAACCAAAAAACCAATCATCGCTCGTTTTGGACGTTTTGGACCAATGCTCCAACTCGGCTCAACCGAAGATAGCGAGAAGCCACAATTCGCCCCGTTACCAAAAGGCGCTAGGATAGAAACTGTCACTCTAGAGCAGGCCCTAGAAATGTTTAAATTACCTCGTATTGTCGGACAAACCAAAGATGGCAAAGATATCAAAGCCAACATCGGCCGATTTGGTCCCTACATCCAAATCGACAAACTCTATGTCAGCATCAAACCTGAGGACCCGCACACCATTACACTCGATAGGGCACTCGAGCTCTACGACGCCAAGCTCAAGGCTGAGGCTGAGAAAAATATCGCCGACTTCGGTGGTGGCCTCAAAGTTCTCAATGGTCGCTATGGTCCATACGTAACAGATGGCAAAAAGAACGCTAAAATCCCTAAAGACACCGATCCAAAATCAATCACCAATGAACAGGCTAAAAAACTCCTAGAAGCCGCTCCAAAAAAAGCCAAGCGCACCACCAAGAAGAAGTAGGCTCCTGCTTTTACGCAAATTAGCCCAAAACATAGCTTACATTTTTAGTAAATAATGTGCTATAATTGAGTTAGCTTAATTATACAGTTGACTTAGATTCCACCATGTTGTATAATATAATGACAGCTATTGTATTAATTTAATTTTCTGAGGTGGGGTAGAGAGGACAGGTTAAAACCAGTTATGAGCCAACCAGAGACAACCAGCATCGAAACACAACTAAAGCAAACGGTTAAAGATATCCTCGCAGAGATTCCTCAAGATCGAGAAAGAGAGATAATTAGCCGTCGCTTCGGGTTGTATGACCGCAAAGAAACGTTAGAGCAGATTGGTGAGATGCTTGGTATCACTCGTGAACGAGTCAGACAACTGGAAAAGGCTATCTTAACCCGTCTCAAGCAAGTAGCCAGTGAAGAAAAAGTCGCATCGGCTGTAGCAATGGAGAAACTCATAACCTCTAGCTTGGCGGAAATGGGCCGAGCAGCTCGCATACAAGATGCCACAGAGCGCCTACTGGGCAAGGAGGCATCTAGCACCGAGCGAGCCCACGTGGCATTTATAGTCGAGCTTTCTCCGTCAATAACCATGATTAACGAGAACGACGATTTTCACCAATCAGCAGCTATCCTCTCTGTTGGCGATGAAAAAGGCATCAAAAAACAGGTAACTGAAATTGTGAAATTCATCAAGGACCACAAAGAACCAGTTACTGGCAAGGAGATGCATACATCTCTTGACTATGAACATCCGTCAAATATCACTGCTCTTGCAAGCTTAAGCAAAAAGTTGGCAGAGTTAAAAGGTAAGTGGGGGCTTGTCAAGTGGCCAACAGTCAATCCTAAAAATATCCGAGATAAGATATTTGTTATCCTCGAAGAAGAAGGTAAGCCAATGCACTTTTCAGCAATTGCCAAAGCCATCAAGCAGAGCGAGTTCAAAAGGCGAAATGTTACCACTCAAGCTATCCACAATGAACTAATCAAAGATCGTCGATTTGTCCTGATTGGACGTGGCATATATGCGCTTGAAGCTTGGGGGTATAGCCGTGGCACAGTAGCCGATGTGATAACCCAGGTACTAAAAAAGGCCGATGAGCCCCTTCACAGAGACGAGATAGTCAAAAGAGTTCTTAAGGAGCGCCAGGTTAAGGAAACTACTATCCTCCTAAATCTTCAGAGCAAGCCTCAATTCAAAAGATCAGCTAAAGCAACGTACACTCTTATTGAGTTAAAATAATAGAACTCTGATTTGAAATAGTTCATCAGAGGTGAGATAATTAGGTTATGGAAGTAATTTCTTGGCTATTTTCGTTGTTGCTCCAATGGTATATTTGGATACCCTTAGTCGCAATTTTAATCTTACTCACCTGGAGAAACTATCAGCGAGTGGATGCTCCTCCAGAAACCGAAAGTATATTGCTGGTATTAGAGATACCTCGTACCAATGACAAGAAAGAGCTAGCTGCTGAACAGCTTTTTGCCAGTCTTCACGGCATCCTCAGGGATAAAAAAGAACTGAAGCTTACGAAGGGCAACCAAGAACATCTTGGATTTGAGATAGCAGCCGTCAATGGGCAAATCCGTTTTTATGTTTGGACACCAAAATCTCTACAAAGTTTTGTCGAAGGACAAATATATGCCCAATACCCAACAGTTCAAATATATGCAGCCGAGGAAGACTACACCGAACATGAGCGTCAACATCCGGTTGCTTATTCCGCCGAACTGACCACAACCGACAGTGAATTTTTACCTATTCGCACCTTCCAAAGCTTTGAGGTTGATCCACTAGCTGGGATTACCGGCACACTAGCCAAACTAGAGTCAACAGGAGAGGAATTGTGGATTCAAATACTAGCGAGACCTATCGCTGACGGTTGGCACGCCTATGCTGAAAGATGGGCTAGCAACATAAAAAAAGGGAGAGTGTCCCTGTTTGGTACTGGATCTAGCGGAGGCGGTTTACGGTGGCTAGCGGGTATTCTAAGCGCTCTCTGGCAACCCCCTGAACAGGGCACAGGAGCTGGCGAAAAGGCTCCAGAATTGTCAGACCGTGACCGTACTCGTATCAGTGAAGCTGAAAAGAAAGCTACCAAGCTAGGTTATCAAGTAAAGATTAGGTTGGCCTACCTAGGGGGTAGCCAGTCTAGCGCCAAACAGCGCATGCAAGCCCTTGTTGGAACATTTAAGCAGTTCAATAGCACAAATCTAAACGGCCTTAAGATGACTAAGGCGAACTTTGGCAAGGAGTACCTCGAAAAATATCGCAATCGCGCCTTTACTACTAACGGATTTGTGCTAAATATTGAGGAGCTAGCTTCGGTATTTCATTTACCGCACACCAATGTTGAGACCCCCAATATAGTCTGGGCGTCGTCCAAGACAGCTGAACCGCCATCAAAATTGCCCGTTATCACAGGCGAAAGATCGATCGATGAGCAAATATCTGCTTTTGGCGTAACCGACTTTAGGGGAATCAACCATCAGTTCGGCATGCTCCGTTATGATCGGTCTCGTCATGTTTACATCATCGGTCAAACTGGGGCAGGTAAATCTGGCCTCTTAGAACTATTTGCCTTAAGTGACATATTTCATGGCCAAGGGTACGCCATAATTGACCCGCATGGTGATTTTGCGATTGATAACATGCGCTTCATACCAGGTAGCCGCATACAAGATGTTGTCTACTTTAATCCTGCTGACACCGAATACCCAGTGGGTTTTAATCCGCTAGAGATTACTGATCCAAGCCAAAAAACTAACATATCCTCAGAGGTCATCGGCGTACTTAAGAGGATGTTTGGTGATTCATGGGGCCCAAGGCTCGAATACATCCTGCGCTACACCATCTTAGCGCTCTTAGATAGACCCAGCACTACAATGCTCGACATAACCCGTATGCTGACGGATAAAAAATTCCGCAAAGATACCCTTAGCTATTGTCAAGATACAGTAGTACTTCAGTTTTGGAACGTTGAATTTGCTAGCTGGAACGATAAATTTGTTACCGAAGCTGTAGCACCAGTCTTAAATAAAGTTGGTGCATTTACCGCCAATCCAACTATTCGCAACATCATCGGTCAACCAGAGAGTACCTTTAATATCAGGCAAATTATGGATGAAGGAAAAATCCTTATAGTCAATCTATCAAAAGGCTTGATAGGGGAGGATAACGCAGCCATATTGGGTGCTTTCATGGTTACGAAAATTCAACTCGCTGCCATGAGTAGATCTGATATCATGGATATCAATGACCGTCGACCTTTTTATCTTTACGTGGATGAATTTCAAAACTTTGCAACAGACTCTTTCGCCACCATACTGTCTGAAGCTCGTAAGTACGGTCTTAATCTAACCGTCGCCAACCAATACGTCTCTCAGATGACAGAAAATGTCAGAGATGCTGTCTTTGGTAACGTTGGCACGACGATTTCTTTTCGTGTTTCTGCCGATGACGCACCTATACTAGCCAAACAATTCGAGCCAAATTTTGAAGCACTCGATCTACTCCAGATGCACAATCGAAACTTTGTTATCAACATGGTGATCAATGGTGAAAAAACTCCCGCTTTCTCAGCGAAAACCCTTGATCTCCCTCCCGTCCAAACCGACAACCTTAGCCAAATTATCGAGCACTCTAGGCGACAATACAGCCGAGGCCTGCAAGAAGTTGAAAGTGCCATATCTAACGCCATAGCACCACCTAAGCCACAGCAACCAACAATAGCCAAACAGCAGCCCACGGCGACGCCCCCTAAGCAAATTACCCCACCGACAGTTGTAGCCAGTCATGGACGCGAACAACAGAAGGCTCAATCGCCCGAACTCGACAACATAACAAAAAAGACTCAGGAGAACGATCCTCTTGAAAAACCTAAAAGAAAACGATCCAGGACAAGAAAACGGAATGTAAACGACGCGCCAAAACCAACGGGGGATGAGCCTAGGCCAGACCAGAAGGCTAAGCCAAAAAATAAGTCGCCAGAAATGAAAGCTCAATCCTCCAATATAGATAAGACTTCATTTAAGATAGAACGGTAGACTCAGTTCTCTTTTTGTTCGTTTTAGTTATAGTCTTAGTTTAATGCAGATAACT
>CAZAOX010000048.1:0-5002 GCA_964486985.1 uncultured Candidatus Saccharibacteria bacterium | reverse complement strand
GGATTGTTGTTGAAAAACTATCGGTTGAGTGATGATATCGCCTTTCGATTTAGTGATCAGCGCTGGCCAGAGTGGCCGTTGACTGCTGAAAAATACACCAAATGGGTCGATGAAGCATTAGAGAACGCACCCTTGCTCAATTTATTTATGGATTATGAAACTTTCGGAGAACATCAGTGGCAAGATACGGGAGTCTTTAGCTTCTTTGAGGAATTTGTTGATCGTTGGTTAGATGTGCCGGGTAACAAATTTTACACCGTTAGCAAAGCCCTCGATACGCATCCATCTCAAGGGGAGATAAGTGTTGTCGATACGACTACTTGGGCAGATAGCGAGCGTGACCTAACAGCTTGGACAGGCAACGATCTACAAAAGGAGGCCCTTCGCCACTTGTACGCTATGAAAGATGGCATCTATGATAGCGCGGACAAACAATTGATATCTGATTGGCGCAGGCTACAGACAGCCGATCATGTTTACTATATGAGCACCAAGTGGTCAGAGGATGGCAATGTCCATTCATACTTCAGTCCTTACGATTCTCCATATGATGCCTTTCTTTATTATATGAACGCTATTCGAGACTTGCGTTGGCGACTAGGGAATAGCCAAGTACGTCGAGAGTATCATGGCTAAGTCTTTAGTTTTTGCAAACGGTGAGATGCAGGTGTCGCTGGACAATCAAGGTCTGGTTAAGTATATAAGCTTTCCGTATATAGGCTACGAGTCTCATCTCGGGAATCAGGTGCATAAAATTGGTGTTTGGATTGACGGCGATATCGCATGGCTTGATGACGGATCTTGGACACATAAGGCTCGTTTTTTACACGGAGTAGGCGTAGGCCACACTGTAGTTACAAATGACTTCCTGGGAGTGTTGTTGGAATTTGAGGATTTTGTGGCAAGCGACTCAAATGTGTTCGTTCGCAACGTTCACATCGTCAACCTACGCGACACTCAGCGTAATATTCGCTTATTTATGCATCAAGCATTTGATATCGGGCAAAACAAATTAGCTGATTCTGCTCGCCACATCCCTGATGCTAAGGCTATCCTGCATTATTGTGGTCGACGAAGTCTTTTGATTAGTGGTCAGACGGATGTTGGTCAAAGCTATGATCAGCTGAGCGTAGGGCTCTATGGTGGAGGCCTTGACGGTACATGGAGGGACGCTGAAGATGGTCAGTTGAGTGGCAGTCTATCGTCAAGTGGCCAGACGGATTCGGTTATTGGTTTTTCATTGACTATAGGTGCTATGTCATCAAGACGAGTTCATTATTGGCTGATAGCCTCGAACTCGCAAGCTCAAGCGATAACTCTGCAAGATAAGTTGCAAAAGTCTGGTTTGGTAGACCTAGCTGACTCTGCAATTAAATCGTGGAGAAAATGGCTAGCTCCTAGTCATCGTGCGCTCGATAGGCTTGAGGCGAAGTATCGTCAGCCTGCGACCGAGATGCTGATAAGACTACGTAGCCAGATTGACAGACGTGGTGCAGTAGCTATGTCTTCAGGCACTACCATCCAAAAAGTCATACCCCACCAATCTGCCTATGTGGTCTGGCCCCTGCTTCGACTTGGTTATATTGATGAGGTTAAGCTTTTTCTATCCTTCTGCAGGCATAACTTGTCTTCGAAGGGCTATCTAGCCGATGGCTACTTACCAGATGGAGGAGAGTCGGAAAATTCTTTACCTTTTTCAGAGGATAAGCCACCAGCCCACAGTAAACAAACAGCGATGGTCCTTTTTTTGATAGGTCAGTTAGCATCATCTAATGGGAAAAATAAAAATGCTTCCTTAGAGCATTATACGGGCCTTGTTCTGCCTATGGCCAATTTTTTAGCAGACTTCGTCGGTGATGACAAGTTGCCAAAGCCTAGTTATCGAGAAGGAACTTTACTTCGTGAGTCGGATACGTATACGGTAGCTTTGACCTATGCGAGTCTTCAGGTAGCTGCAGATATAGCTGATTTTCATAAAGATCAGAACAGCGTCGTCAAGTGGAGAACGGCAGCTGACGATATGTTCAGGGCGGCCAGTGAGACATTGCTTGACAGTGAAGTCATACATAGCTCGGCTGAGGATTCTTCAGCGAACATAGACTCATTATTTGGGTCATTTATGTTTGGGTTGATTGATGCTAGAAGCGATATTGCCACCGCGACAGCTAGAGACATTGAGCGGAGGCTGAGGACTCCCGATGGCCTATTCATGGTAAGTAAAGAGTCGTCGCAGGTAGATTGGATAGGTAGCTTGAGAATGGCCCAGTACTACAATGAAATTGATCGTCATGAAGACGTAAATAAAATTGTTGCTCAGGCGGTGAGTTTGATATCTAAGAACCATCTTCCCAACAATGATTCGACCTGGATAATGGCCGAGATAGTCAGTCTACTTTTAGACACGATTTCTAAATAAAAATCCACCTTTTGGGGTGGATTTTAGATTTCTAAAAATACGGAGCTAGTTCTTCTTGGCCTTGACTTCGTTGCGTCCAAGGTTTTTCTTTGTTTCAGTAAAAGTTACGTGCTTTCTTAGCTTTGGGTCGTATTTGCGAAGCTGTAGCTTATCAGGATTACTTTGCTTATTGGAAGTTGTATAGTAAGTCCTCTGACCACTATCATCACTGACTAAAGCTACTAATTTTCGTTTGGTGCTCTTCTTTGCCATAAATCTCTCTTAGGTTATTTTCTTTAGACTCATACCATTTTACTATAAAGTTACTAAAAAATCTAGTCGTTTAGGACTCAAAACCTAAAATATCCAAAAGCTCAGGAAACTCTGGGTCGAAAAAGTGATTTTTATCTTCAAAAATGTGCACTTTTGCTGATGGCAGATCGTTTCGGAACTTAGACAGCTCATTGAAAGGCACTACGGGATCGTCCTTGCTATGAAGTAGATGGATTTCTTTAGCACTTTTCTCTAGCTCTTTAGCGCTAGAGATAGCAAAAGAACCCAGGTCTTCTTGAGAGTCGTCATCGTAACATGGCGCTAGCAATATCAACTGTTCGACAGGCTTTGCTAGCGGATGATGATGGAGATATTTCACTAAAAACATCGCTCCGAGGCTATGACCAACTAGGCTAACCTGTTCGGTTAGGTGAGGTAATATCTTTTCGAAATAAACCATCCACTCATCAAATACAGCGTTAAATTTATTTGGGAAGCTCGGTGACAAAATATCAGCCTTTGATCCTACTCTCGTAGCGATCCAATCTTGCCAAGACGGCCCATACAGTAGTCGCTCGTAGTCGAGACTAGACATTTTTAGATAGTTCAAATATCTCTCGTACGAATCGAAACTTGATCCCCCGTGGATGAACAGTATTTGTCTTTTCATAATCCTCCCCCATCAATCTTACAATCATCAAAAATCCTTTGCTGATGTCTCCATAGCTTGGCGTACACCCTATCGGCATTTAATAATTCTTGGTGAGTGCCATCTTCGACAAGTTTACCCTTGTCTATGACGATGATTCTATCCATCTCGGATAGGGTGCTTAGGCGGTGGGCTATGACAATTGAAGTTTTGCCTTTTAGTATGGTAGAAAATGACTTTTTGATCATCTGCTCACTTTCGCTATCTAAGGCGCTGGTAGCCTCGTCGAGTAGCATAATTGGCGCATCTTGCAGGATGGCTCGAGCGATGACAATCCTTTGTTTCTGCCCCCCGCTGAGCTTTATGCCACGCTCCCCCACCACACTATCTAGTTTATCGGAAAGTTTACTAACGAACTCCCAAGCATGAGCTGACTTAAGGGCAGAGATCATTTCTTCTTCAGTTATGTCCTGCCTAGCCAGGGATAGATTATGGCGGATACTGTCATGAAACAATAGTGGCTCCTGGGGAACATACGCAATATTGCGCCTAAGGTCATTTTGTCGCAATGATCGTATGTCTACACCATCTAGCAAAATTTCTCCTTCAGTTACGTCATTAAAACGAAGGATTAGCTTAGCTAATGTGCTCTTACCTGCTCCGCTTAAGCCAACTATGCCTAGCTTTTGGCCAGCTGGGATAAATAGTGAGAAGTTTTCGAGCACATCAGTCTTACCATTTGCGTCATCATAGTGAAATGAAACAGAGCTAAATTGCAAATCGCCTTTTACCTCATTAATTTCAACAGGCTTCTTGGGATCTTGGATTTTATTGCTATGGTGTATCAACTCGAGAGCCGGGAGGATTTTATCTATATAATCATCATGCTCACCTAGATCATCAGCCAAGCCCCCCGCTCCTAGAATGATTGTGCTTAAATAACCGATAGTTAAGACTGCGCTTGCGACGTTCATGTTGCCTGATATTGATCTTTGTATTATAAGGAATACCAATATAGCCAAGAAAATTACTGTGAATATCTCTCGTGCAAGTATTTGTTTATTTTGGGTTTTAAACCTATCAAAGAAGGCCTTGTTCTCTAGCCCAGTGAAAGTATTAATCTGTTCTAGATAGCTTCTCTCTTGAGCTGTTGATTTGACAGTAATTATATTTGAGATTACATCTGATACTAGTCCAGATGTTTTTCGATAGAGCTCTCGGGAGGCCCGTCGGTATGGGTCTAGCCGTTTTGACGCCCAGAGCATATACCAGACTTGTAGTGCGGTGAGGGCCAGGACTATGAGCCCAAGTTTCGTATCGATAAAGCTAATCACTATTAACGGGAATATGATGCGCAACAAGGATCCTAGATACCTATCTCTGAGCGCCCGCACAACTGTAGTAGATCCATCTGCATATTGCCGCATAGCGGTTGTTAGATAGCCAGATTGGTTTGAATTAAAATATTCCATATCAGTGCTAATCAGGCTTTGTAGATACCTTCTGCTAATCTGAGAGTACGCTATATTCTCACCTATCAGGCCTATCTGCCTCGATAGGGGGAGAATGACTGCCAGGCCTAAGGACAGGACTACGAAGATCAGGGCAGCAACTTTTGATGCATTATAATTCCCATCTGCCAACTGCCCGATTATCTGGCTCGAAGCGATAGGAATCGCAATAAA
>CAZAOX010000047.1:0-5100 GCA_964486985.1 uncultured Candidatus Saccharibacteria bacterium | reverse complement strand
TGAAATGCGAGCTATCCACAATATTATCCACGCTTCAGAGAACGCCAGTGAAGCTAAAAACGAAATTAAACTTTGGTTTGGTGATAAAAAAATATCTAGCTACAAACTGACATCTGATGATGTGATGTACTCGAAGTATTATTAGGCATCCGTCATTCCCAGTTTAACCTCTAAATCCTTTCGCGCAGAATGCTACTGTTCGAGTTATCTTCAGCTACCTCCGCTTCAGCAGAACATCTATAATTAACGGCAGAGATAGACCATCGGTCACAAACATGTATATTTGCGACGCCATTCCCGCAAACGCATGTATTTGCGGGAATGGCGTGCTATAATTAGCATATTATGAAGGAATATTTACGAACACTTGAGCCCAGGATTAAACAGACTTTATTTGAAAAGAATATGATTACCATACTTTATGGTGCTCGCCAGGTAGGTAAGACTACGTTAGCAAAGAAGATTTTGCGAGATTTTGATTCAAAGGCAGGCTATTTCAACTGTGAGCTACAGTCTGTAGCCGATATTTTCGCCACATCAAACCCCGAGACTATGCACGATGAGTTTGGCGGGCATAAAGTAGTCGTATTTGACGAGGCTCAGACTATTCCTGACATTGGCCGTAAACTTAAGCTCCTAATCGACACATACCCCGATACGACCATCATCGCTACAGGATCGAGCTCGTTTGATCTGGCAAACAGCGTCAATGAGCCACTTACCGGCAGGCATTTTGAATACTTCCTGTCTCCGTTGTCGACCGAAGAAATGCTAAGTGGTAGCACTAAAGTGCACATTCGCAACGACCTATCGACTAGGTTGATTTATGGCAACTACCCAGCGATTTATTCTGCTAAAAATAACGATGAAGCTCGTCAAAAGCTGGAATTATTGGCAACGAGTTATTTGTACAAGGATGTCTTGAAGTTTGGTGCAGTGCGGAATTCGGAAACCTTGATGAACGTGCTAAAGGCGCTAGCCCATCAGGTGGGCGGGGAGGTGTCGTATAACGAAATTGCCAGTTTGGTTGGAATCGATCGCAAAACGGTCATGAGTTATGTCGGCCTACTGGAGCAGGCGTTCATAATTTTTCGCCTGACACCGTTTACTACTAGAGCGCGCGATGAAGTGGGCAAACTAAGAAAAGTTTTTTTCTATGATAACGGCATCCTGAATGCTCTAACTGGTAATTTTACCAGTGTAGCCTCTGGGAGAGACATGGGCGGGTTGTGGGAGAACTATCTGATGAGCGAACGTCAGAAGTATTTGCGAAATCATGGACTATACCGCAATAGTCACTATTGGCGTAAGCGCTCTGGAGCGGAGGTCAACTTGGTTGAAGAGTACGATGGCAAGTTGTGGCCGTATGAGTTTAAATTCGCCAAAGATACTGCTAGCAGAGGGGCATTTAACTTTGTTGAGCAATATAGATTTAGGGGTGCTGAGCCCGTAGAGGTGGTCAATAGGAGTAATTTTATAGATTTCTTAACTTGATCGATCAAGAACTAATTCCCGCGAATACATGTATTTGCGGGGGTTTAATACCTTTAATGTTCAAATCACAGGCTCCTATACTCTCCATCTAGCTCCGTGCTCTCGCCACTGCAATCATCAGAAACGGCTTCACGCCATGTTTCTCTTGCGCTTACAGCAGGAGAAACTTGGGTTGCAGATCGTTTCTGATAACTTGGTAGCTCGATTGCTTGTTGGCGGTTAAAGAGATTTTCTCAAAAATACCAGATCTCTCACCCCCCCATCGACGTAGAGCTTTTTGCTACAAGGAGTCTCCTTGTAGCAAAATACTTTGCTCGGCGGAGAGTTTCGTGGTTCGAGTTCGCAAAACTTGACCAAACCCTCGGGGGGGTGCTGTACATATATAATCAAAAGCTTTAGACAATCTGTTCTGTCCAGTTATCGTCCAATTTCTGATATAATTAAGAGGCATCTTTAGGTGCACAGCAGGGCGCTCTTTAGGTGGAGTGGCGAGCAGTCTGGATTTATTCTAGCTATGAAACAGAGGAGAGAGCTTCTCTTATAAGATTGTGCCTCGGTAGCTCAACTGGATAGAGCAGATCCGTCCTAAGGATAAGGTTGCAGGTTCGACTCCTGCCCGGGGTACCAGACTAAACACCACCCGAAAGGGTGGTGTTTAGTCTGGTGTTTATGATATGCGTCGAACCGTCTTTTGCGAAGCAAAAGAGGTCGGTGCAGTGAGTGAAGCAAAGAAAATAGCCTATAGGCTATTCTTCTGAGCGAGCGAACGGAAAAGTGGGAGGGGCCTGAGCCTCTCGCAATCTCTTGCCCGGGGCGTTCTTAACTTCGTGGCTCAAGACGTAGGGGTGTAATGACCACTGGCCTGTCTGAGATGCTATAATAAGCTCATGGCAGACAGTCAGCCTGAATTTGATGGCCAGCGTGAGGGCGAGGAGCTACTCTTTGTATTTCGTAGGCATATCATCGCTATGCGGAAAGGCTTTTATGGCTTACTTATACCAATGGCGCTTGGGGCAATCCCTTTTTTGGTGTGGCAAGATAAGCTAGAACTCCTATGGGTGTTTATAGGTGGCTTCGGTATCGGGTTGATATTATTTTTCTATCATTTCATCATTTGGTATTTTACTTATTATATAGTTACCGATGAGAGGATCCGTCAGATAACTCGCCGAGGATTTTTTGGTAAAGATGTGGTTGAGCTTAGACTGTCAAAAATTCAAAATATTAGCTATAATATCCCAGGGTTTTTCGGTGAAGTTTTTCAGTTTGGAACAATCGTTATCCAAACTATTGTCGGGGATCTGGTGATCCGCTATGTGGAAAAGCCGAATAAAACCTATAATCAGCTACAGGACGCCGTAGCTTTAGTTGTTCAGGAGGACGGACATGGTCAAGAAGATATTTAAACCAAAGAAATCAAAAATCAAAAAACAGGCAGAGAAGTTACCTTCACGCATAACTAATGATACGATCGCTGAGCATCGTGAGCAGGTTTTAGCCGATGGGCGAAAACTAAAGTACCCGATGCAATACACTCGTCAAAAGTTGATAAAAAATACCGTCATCATTAGTTCGGTGGTTTTGGTAGGTATGGCTGTTTTGGTTTGGGCGCAATTATACGTATGGCGGGATACGGGGGACTTGGCTTATCGCATCACCAGGACGATTCCTGTGCCAGTAGCGCGTATCGATGGCGAATATGTGCGCTATAGTGATTATTTGTTGTATCATCGCAGTACATTAGCGGGCCTAAGTGCTCATATGAAGGATAACAGTTCTATAGATGGCGATAGACTGAAATTTCAGCAGAAGCGTGCTGTGGATCGTGCGCTTGAAGACGCATATGCTAGGAAAATAGTTCGGGAAAAGGGTATTCGTGTGTCTAGCAAAGAGAGTGAAGATCTCATGAATCAGCCTCGTAAGGAAAATGGCATGTCTGATGCTGCCTATGCAGCTGCCGTAAGCGAAAGTCTCCACTGGACGATGGGCGAGATGCGACAGGCAACTAAAAGTGCGATTGTCCGCCGAGAAGCGGCCTTTGCGATTGATGATAAGGCAAAAAAACAAGTCAAGCACATCGAAGAATTGCTATCAAAGGGGAAGGGGCTTGAGGAGATATCTAAATCTTTGGGTGATAAGTCAGTTGAGTTTCAGCCGAAAATAACCGTTCCATCCAATAACTCCGATGGTGGCTTGACGGTAGCTGCTCTCAAAGTTGATGTCGGCAAGATTTCAAAAGCCGTTAAGACTACGGCTGGCGACGGTTATTACTTTATCAGGCGCCATAGTGATGATGGCGAATCAGTCAGTTATTCGTATCTGAGAGTACCACTGACAGAGTTCAAGGATAATTTTGTTAAGCTAAGAGATAAAAAAACCAAGATATTTATAGATATTTAAAAAGAGAGGTTGTCCAGCATGTATAAATTACCAGATTTACCATATGGCTATCAGGCCCTCGAGCCAGCCATAAGTCGTGATATCATGGAGCTTCATTACACGAAGCATCATCAGACTTATATCGATAAGTTAAATCAAACTATCGAAGGTCATCAGGTGGGAGATGATATAGAAGCACTATTACGTCAGTTAGGCCAATTGCCGGAAAGTATTCGTCAGGCGGTACGCGATCATGGTGGTGGGCATTACAACCACAGTCTTTTTTGGCAGTGGATGTCACCGAACGGCGGCGGTCAGCCGACAGGGGGGCTAGCTGAGGCAATTGACGCTAAATATGGAAATTTTCAAGGATTTGTTGATGCATTCTCTAGCGCTGCTTTGGGCATTTTTGGCAGTGGCTGGGCTTGGTTAATGCCAGATATGTCGATTATCACAACGCCAAATCAAGACAACCCTATCATGTCTGGTAGCGAAATACCCCTGCTAGGGCTTGATGTCTGGGAGCATGCTTACTATTTGGATTACAAAAACCAACGCAACGCTTACATCCAAGCTTGGTGGAACGTGGTTGACTGGCAGGCGATAGAAATTCAGCATCTCTGATAGTAGTTTTTGAGCCTTGACTTTACCTCTTTCTACCCCTATACTTTTAGCCATAACCATTTACGCTAAAAAAAGAGGGGAGTCGGCTAATCATGTCACTTAGACTACCATCAAGACACAATCAACTGACCAATAGACTATCTACTAAACTTCGCTATCTCCTGTCTCTACCACTCCTCCTACTAGGTCTTTACGCCACTCCTCTAGTAGATCAAGCACAGGCTCTGCCTGGGGATTATGTGTGGGAGAACGTGGATGTGGAAACAATTGACAGTGGGGAGCAGGTATTCTGGCGATCGATGACCTCCTCCGCTGACGGGACTAAGCTAGCAGCTGTATCTGCGAGATTTATGCCTGGTGGCTACATCTATACTTCAGTCGACTCTGGCGCCACCTGGACTCCCGCTGTCGACGCTGGTGAGAGGGGGTGGTTTTTCTATCACCTCTTCCGCCGATGGGACTAAGCTGGCAGCAGTAGATAGGGGTGGCTATATTTATACTTCAGTCGACTCTGGTGCCACTTGGACTCCCGCTACCAGTGCCGGTGAGAGAAACTGGCAATTTATCACCTACTCTACTGATAACACTACGTTAGCGGCTACT
>CAZAOX010000046.1:0-5117 GCA_964486985.1 uncultured Candidatus Saccharibacteria bacterium | reverse complement strand
CACTACTCTTTCACTATAGTCAAATATCGACGCGAAACCGCTTCCTAATAGATAGTCTACTTGAACTTACTAAGCACCTGATCAATCAAACCATACTTGACAGCCTCATCCGGGCTCATCCAGTAGTCGCGCTCCATGTCAGCCTTTACCTTAGCTAGTTTCTGACCGGTATTTTTAGCTAGGATTTTAACCAGCATCTCTTTAACCTCTAGGCTCTCACGCAAGTCAATCTCCATATCGGTCACTTTACCGCGTGTTCCAGATGACGGTTGATGAATCATCACCTTTGCATGAGGCAAGCAAAAACGCTTACCTTTTGCACCGCTAGACAGCAAAAAGGCACCCATACTAGCCTGTAGGCCAATGCCGTAAGTCGCTACGTCTGGCTTGATAAAGTTCATGGTGTCAAAAATCGCCAAACCATCGTAAACGCTGCCGCCTGGACTATTGATATACAGAGAAATGTCCTTATCAGGATCTTCATAGGCTAGATGAAGTAATTGCGCAACAATTATATTTGCCGTATGTTCGTTAACTTCTTCTCCTAGAAAAATTATCCTTTCTTTGAGCAAACGAGAATATATATCAAAAGCTCGTTCGCCGTCATAAGTCTTTTCGATGACTGTGGGCACTAGGTAGGAAGAAGGCTTCGTCATGATTTTTTGTTAATCTCCGCCAACTTATCAATAGTCTTATCGGTGATCAGCCTATTGGCGATATCACGGTGAACTTCAGGATTTTTAAGTTGCTCTAGAAGCTTCGGCTCACTGCCATAATATTGTTTCATCTCATCAATCTTAGACTCAACCTCATCACGAGACACATCGATTTTAAGCTCCTTCGAAAGCTCGGCCAAAACAAGACCTGACCTCACTCTTAGCTCGGCAGCAGGTTTAATTTCTTTCTCTCGCCACTCCTGCTCGTCTTTAAATTTCTGAATTTTTAAATATCCATCGAGATTAAGTCCTTGATGTGCTAAATTCTGCTGGAAATCTTGTTCGATTGACCGCATCTGATCCTCAACAAGCAATTCCGGCAGTGGCACCTTGCTCTGACCAGCCAATTCAGTAACTAGGCCATCTCGAAATTTATCATCGGCCTGTCGCTCCTTTTGCTGAGTAAGTTCTCGCTTGATATCATCGCGCATCTCATCGATAGAGGTGAACGGCCCGCACTTAGCCGCGAACTCATCATTTGGCTCAGGCAAGATAGATTCTTGAACTTTTTTGAGATTAACCTCAAAAACAACGGGCTTGCCGGCCAAATCCTTCGCATGATAGTCTTTGGGGAATTTCAAGGGTACATCAAATTTATCGCCAGCCTTGTGACCGACAACGCCATCTTCAAAGCCAGGTATAAATTGGTTTGAGCCTAGCTCCAGGGTATGATTCGTAGCTGCACCGCCGTCGAATTCTTTGCCGTCTAGCTTGCCAACAAAGTCAATAACAGCCTCATCGCCAATCTTCGCTTCTCTTTTGACTTCATTCTTTTCCGCTAGATTCTGCTGCATACGGGAGACGATATCGTCAATCTCAGATTTATCTACTTTTAGTACCTCATATTTGGTTTTTAACTTACTGTAGTTACCGAGTTTAATCTTGGGCACGACCTGCGCCTCTGCTGTGACCTCTAGCTCTTCGCCTGGTACAAATTTCTTGACCTCTACAGCTGGACGTTCCAAAGCCTGCAACTTCTCACTCAAAAAAGCTTCAGCAACCGCTTTCGAGACTGCATCCTCAAGCACCTGCTCCTGCAAGGCGTTTGGATTTATATGTTTTGCCGCTACACTGATGGGTACTTTGCCTTTTCTAAAACCAGCGACTTTCAGGTCGCGCGACAATTTCTTGAGGGCCACCTGCTCGGCATCCTGCAGACTCTTCTTGTCTATAGATATAGTTAATATTACCTTCGTTTCATCTAGATATTTTACTGTCGACTTCATAAGTGACAATTATAACAGAAAAGTTAAATATTAACAGATGAGAATCATTGTTATTGGTGATTAGGTTTCAAATACTGAGTCTTCAGCACCGTTATACCGATAGTCGCTTACCACCGAAACCATCCTGACGGCGTCAACTTTGTCTTCAGATGAAGTTTTTAGATTTTTCAGAGTATAGATACCGCTACTAAGCTCCTCCTCGCCGACGAAAGCTACAAATGGGATTTGCTTCTTAATCGCAGTCTTGATCTGTTTATCGAGCTTTTTGCCAGTGATATCAAGTTCAGCCCTGACCCCCTCTTTTCGCAAATCTCTAGCCAGCTTATCAGCACCTTCCATCGACTCGTCGCCTATAGCAACTATATAAACATCTGTCTTAGACATAAATTCCGGTAAGAGCTTGTGTGTCACCAGGAAATTTTCCATCGATTCGGCACCAAGGGCAAGACCAACTGTCGGCAAAGACTCAACTCCAAACAAGCTGACCAACCCATCATAACGACCCCCGCCAAACAATGCACGAGTATTTTCTGGATCAGTATCAAAAAATTCAAAAACAGTGCCAGTATAATAATCCAGCCCACGCATGAGAGTGATATCAATCTCAGCGTTTTTGATGCCTTTTCGCCTCAAAACGTTCATCAAGTTACTCAAGCTACTAGAATATTCATCATCAACCAATATGCCCGAAAGCTCATTTATCGATTTCATGCTTATCAACTGCGACAACCTAGCTAAGCCATGCGGAGCATCATTGCCAAATATATCCATCGCTTTGTCACGAAACTCACTTGAAGACATCTTGTCTTTTCGATCTAGCAAGCGAATCATCATCTCTGACCCAACCACATCTAGGCCTAGAAAATCCTTCATTAGTCGATTGACCAGTCGGCGATCATTAACCTTAACCTTGAACATTGCTTGCGTCGCACCAAAAGCCATAACTGAAGCGTGAGCCATTTCTATGATTTCAGCATCCGCTAGTTCCCCATCAACACCAAATAAATCAGCGTTTAACTGCCAAAACTCACGACTTCTGCCACGTTGAGGCCTCTCATAGCGCATAAAATTAGCAATCGAATACAACCGAGCTGGCATCGGTATCTCCTGTCGCCTACCCGCCACCATCCTGGAAAGGCTTGGTGTCATCTCTGGCCTGATCGCCACAGTTCGGCCACCGCGATCTTCAAACACATAAGTCTGCTCAGTCGCAAGCTCCTCGCCAGATTTTGCTGTGTAAATTTCAATCGGCTCTAGTAGTGGCGTGCCGTATTCATCATAGCCAAAACCCTCAACGACCTGTCGCCAAGTCTTGAAAATATAATTTTGCAAGCGCATATCTTCAGGATAATAATCCCTAACGCCTTTGTAGCTTTGTGTTGATAAACTGCTCATGATTAAATCAATTATCTCATCCTGGTTGATATTTCACAACCACTCTCTTAGATTATATCATAAACTGCATAAAATTACAAGACATGCTGTTGTAACCAGGCGTACATGACCACAGCGGCAGCAGCACCGAGGTTTATTGACCTAGTTGAGCCGAATTGTTCGATAGCCACAATCTTCTCAGCTACCTCTGTTAATTCCTTAGAGATCCCCGGACCTTCTTGCCCAAAAACCAAAACAGCATCTTTGGGTAGAGGAGTTTCTGACAGAGAAACGCTGCCTTCAATATTATCAACAGCGATTACTCGCCTATTCTGTCGCCTCATCTCATCTAGGAACTCAGATAAAGTCTCCATGAAATGCACATGTAGGTATTTATTGGTTGCCATAGCTCCACGCTTATTCCATTGTCGTCTGCCGATAATGTAGACATGACGTACACCAAAGGCATTAGCACTCCTGACGATAGAGCCAGCATTAAAATCACGCTCTGTATTTTCAAGTGCAATCACCAGATCGTGCGAACGAGCATCCAAGATATCTATAATTTCCTCATGAGAAACGCCTTTGAACTCATCGGTAACGTTACGTGTATCTTCCATAATTAAAATAGTAACACATAAATATTCGTAGCGAGTTAAGCTCTAGATAAGCCTGCGTCGATTTGAGTCTTGATGTCTCATGAGACAGACTAAAGCGACTGCGACCCTTGACCCTCCTTACGGCGGATCAAGAGGGCCAAGGCGTGAAAGGATCTGTCGAATGGGAGCATTGAGGCTCAAATTTGTCGTGCTTGACGAGCCAACAGCCACACCCAAGCGAAAAAGAACAGAAAAGTTGCTACTTCTGCTAGATACAAACTATCACTGACATCAAGCCAATACATCGCAAAAACTATCAGCATCAGCAAGTGAAAAACATAAGATACCCTATAAAACCACTTTGGCATACCCGACAATATCCATGGTGACGCTAAGCAGAGGGCTAAAAATATAAAGTAGATAGCATGACCGAAGATGTCGTGCGGCAAGATCCCATAACTCCTAGGAAACAGTCCTATCAGGTAGACGTTCGCCGCCATTAAAGCCAGTCCAACCTGCACCCAGCCTGGGCTGATATTTTCGTGAAGTTTTGAATGTTGCTTCAGTCGACCAAGATCCTTGCCTAGAGAAAAACTGAGTATAAATACCAAAAGTCCGACCAGCCACATGGAATAATTAAAGAAATCTGCTGAAAAGCCAGGACCTTCACCTAGGTAACTGATGTGCCACTTAGCCCAATTCGGGTCATTAGCCAGCCAAACCGTGATAGCCAATGAGCCAACGGCTACTATAGCGATCAGTATCATCAATTGAAAGGTAGACATCCCAGGTGAGGGCATCTGTCGTTGAAGCATTTTTCTTAACCCCATACCCCCATTTTAGCAAATCTCTTTATTTCTAGTTATCGATACGCTATAATTAACCCGTCCATGAATGACACTAAACTTCGATAGCACTTTATACTAGCTAGCCCTCAGGCCAACGATGCTCAAACATCGGCTTTAGAGGGTGGAGTGAGTTTTCGAATTTACTTCGAAAGCGAAACGGAGGGATATCCCTCCTAAAACATGCACGGATGTGGTGGCTGCGTGAAACGTAAATATGAGTAGACACGTCTACCAATTCGCAAGCTTTTGTCCATGAATGACACTAAACTTCGGTTGTACTTTACATTTTAAACACTACGCGGATGTGGTGGCTGCGTGAAACGTAAATATGAGTAGACACGTCTACCAATTCGC
>CAZAOX010000045.1:0-5146 GCA_964486985.1 uncultured Candidatus Saccharibacteria bacterium | reverse complement strand
TAAATCAGTGAGCAGAACTAGCGGAGAAGCTACGGATGAGCTGTTGAAAAATGACATTACTGTCGAAATAGGTAAATTTTCAGTTACTGAAAGTGAGTATGGCACAGTTAGAACTAAGCTACCTGTAAAGCTTACTAACAAGAACAAAGAGGCAAAGAGCTACACCATAAGGATCGAAGCGGTATCCAGCGATGACACAAGGGTGGCCGAAGACACTGTTTATGCAACCAAGCTTGGACCAAGCCAGTCAGTCGATAAAGAGGCCTTCACATACGTCGCCTCAGATAAACTCGAAAGCATCAAAAATGCAAAATTCCGAGTGTTGACCGTTTCGCAATATTAACTCTATAGCCCTAATATTGGCGTGTTTTTAGGAAGCCAACATGCCGAAGACTAAATGTCGGCCTAAAACCCAAGTCCCAAGGCTTAGATTAGATTGTGCAAAATCTACGAAAAACTAAAAAGGGGCTTACTCGGAGACGCCTGAATATCTCAGCACCTCATCGGCACTAACTTCACCAGGAGACTTTCCTAGTGCACGTCCTACCTGGGCGTCGAGTAAATTATACTCTTGAAGGAGAAGAGCATACTTCGCGGCAGAACCTAAACCGTCACCCTCCTTATCACCATCAGGGAAAAGCCTTTTTCTTATCTCCCACCTGTCACGATGATAGGGGCTGGTACTCCTCCTCATCAGATCAGCCAAAATTCTACCTCGATCTGTATCATTAGTATCACCCACACCACCACCTGTATTGCCTGTATATTCTCCAACCATAGAATATACCATACCACATAATGAAGCGAGTGCATACCCTATTCTACAGATATCGCCTCAACCAACCGCCACTCCACCCTATCACCACGGCTCACTGTATACTTCTCAGCGCCAGTAGAAATAAATTCGTCATTGACAAAATATTTCCAAAAAAGTCCTTTTGATGGGTCTTGTTTGATACCGTTGACAGAGGTGATCATCCAGCCGAGGCTATCAACATACTCTACTCCGTAAGCCTTCACTGCTTGCTGAGTCGCTTCGATAGCACTGATATCATCCTGGCAAACTCTAACTTTCACCGTATGAACAGCTTTTGGCTGAGAGTCGTCGGACGCACGACTTCGACGAATCAGCCGACTACTACCAAATGCTGGCGTATATGTCGCTGTTAAACTACTGAAAAAATCTTGTTTTTTGTCCTTTTTGCTCATAAAAACCTCCCAAAATAAAAAAGCGACTCCCTCGCTTTTTTCGCCCCATTAGTATCAGTGGCTATTTACAATGATAGCATAAACTGTATGATAAGTCAAGATTCGCAAATCCGAGTCACGAAATCTTCATGAGACAGACTAAAGCGACTGCAACCCTTGACTCCTCCTGACGGCGGATCAAGAGGATCGAGGCGTGAAAGGGTCTGTCGAGTGAGGGTTTCGTGATTCGGATTTGCACAACCGAATCCACAAAACCTCCCGGTGTAAACTAAAGCGGCTATCGACTCTTGACTCATCAGCTATTTGAAAACCGCCCGGACCAAACCAGTAAATAGCGGATGTGGCCTAAATGGACGAGATTTGAACTCAGGATGTGACTGCGTAGCTACAAAAAAGTTATTTTCTGGAGACTCAACAAATTCTACAACTTTTTCATCCTCAGACAAGCCAACAACTTTTAACCCACCCTTTTCGATAGCTGGGATGTATTCTGTATCAACTTCCAGACGATGTCGATAGCGCTCAACCACCTCATCTGCACCGTATAGCCGAGACACTAACGAATCTGAGGTAAGCTTCGCCTTATGATCACCTAGTCGCATCGTCCCGCCAGTCACCTGCCGGTCAGCCTGTCCGTCCATATAGCGAATGACGTTTTCTGAACCATCAGACCCAAACTCTTGACTACTCGCCTTAGGCGCGCCACCTCTCTTGGCGGCAGCGATGACCGCTGTCTGCATGCCTAAACCGATGCCTAGATAGGGTTTGTTGTGGCTCAAACAGTAGTCTGCAGCTTTAATCATACCCTCATTACCCCTAGGCCCAAAACCGCTTGGGACGATAACGGCATCAACTTCTGCTAATTCTTCTTCTTTGACATTTTCTGCATCGATCCAACGAATGTTCACTTCACTCTTTTCATACCAGGCAGCTGATTTTATAGCTTCGATCGCCGACAGATAAGCGTCTGTATTGTTCATATATTTGGCGACTATGCCGACGGTCAGCTCTTTGACATAGTCAATCTCATCGCGCTTGGCTAAACGATGCCACGACTTCATGTCTGGCTCGATAGAGCTACCCGAAAACTCGCTCAAAATATCATCCAGGTCACGAGCAACAGTGATAGGCACCTCATAGACCGAACTAACGTTCGGCATCATGACGATACCCTCACGTCGGACTCCGCTAAACATAGCAATCTTATCGCCAATCGCCTTTGGCGCTCTAGTATGGCCCTCGGTTCTAACGCCGACAACATTTGGCATGATGCCAAAACTACGTAGGTCCGCTAGAGCATTTTGAGCTGGCTTGGTCTTATACTCCTGACTTGCCTCCAAGAATGGCACATAAACCACATGAACAAACAAGCAATTTTCTTGACCAACCTCCAGTGCCACCTCGCGAATAGCTTCGATGGCACTCTGTGACTCAAAATCACCGACCGTACCACCGATCTCAACGATATGAATATCACCTTCGGCCGCCTCATAAATAGCTTTACGCAGATAGCCCGTCCAGTGTGGCACCACTTGAACAGTCTTGCCACGAAACTTTCCAGCTCGCTCATCAGCGATCAAGTCGCGAAGGATTTTTCCAGATAAAGTGATGTTTTTTTGCGTTAGTTCCTGATCCAAAAAACGCTCATAATGCCCCAGGTCCAAGTCTGTCTCAGCACCATCCTGTGTGACGAAACACTCGCCATGCTCCTTGGGGCTAAGCAACCCAGCATCAACATTCAAATAAGCATCGCACTTCTGAACCGACACCTTTACCCCTTTTGCCTGCAAGACTGCACCGATACTCGCCGCAGTAATTCCTTTACCGACACCAGACAGAACTCCGCCTGTCACGAAAATAAATTTGGTTTTCCCCATTTTTGTCTTCACCTCCATTGATTTCAAGTATAGCACCTCACTACTACCTATCACTAGACATCAAATGTTGTAATATTGTCCAGTATATCGCACTTAATCTGACGACTAAGCTTCTACTGCAGTGACAGCTTTTTGGATCGCCTCTAGCTTTTCGCCCAAACTCATGTCACTGGAAATAATTTTTGCGCTCAACTCTTCCTCCTGATAATTTTTAAATGTTAGTTTTTAAACTACCTGACATTTTTAGTATAGGATATTGTTTAAGGTTTTGCTATAACGAAATTTTGTTTACAAAAGAATAATTTGGGGTAACTATTTGGTTAATTTGATAATGGAGGGATATCGACAACAGGTTGCCTCTTCCGCCTGCTTGAAAAGAAAATACCTAAAGGTGCTTTCTTTTCTACTTCGTTGTACAGCGAAGCGCTACACCGAACCTTCGATACGTTTTGCTGACGCAAAACTCGAGGCTTCGGACCCCAAGCAAGAATTAAGCTGACCAGAGGGAGGGATATCGCTCGAGATTGGAAATCTCTCGCTCTTCCGTTCGCTCGCAGGATAAAATGCTCTTCGAGCGCTTTATCCTGCTCCGTTCACTACACCGAACCCTCTTTTGCTAAAGCAAAAGTACGGGTTCTCTAGATCATTTTCTATCGCCAAATAAAAACAGTCCACGAGGGACTATTTTTATTTGGCGGAAGGAGAGGGATTCGAACCCTCGAGAGGATTGCTCCTCTACACACTTTCCAGGCGTGCCAGTTCAACCACTCCTGCATCCTTCCGCATTAACTCACATTATATCTCAAAATGATAGCTTTTCACTAACACCAACCAGAACTGGCACTAAACGCGTGCCGTATCGCTTCAGGCTAAAGCCTTTCGCTCCTCCGCTTGCTTGAAAAGAAAATACCTGCGGTGCTTTCTTTTCTACGCTGCGCTACGCCAACCACTCCTGCATCCTTCCGCATTAACTCACATTATATCTCAAAATGATAGCTTTTCACTAACACCAACCAGAACTGGCACTAAACGCGTGCCGTATCGCTTCAAGTTAAAATCCCTCAAACCCCTTAGTCTTTTGTACGGATAGCCGCAGTCTGCTAAATTTCTAAAACCCCCATGAGGCAGGCTAAAGCGGCTCCCATCCCCCCTAGCATTCTCTTCAGGGGGATGGAGTGCAGCTTTCAAATTTACTTCGAAAGCAAACGGAAGGGGCGAGTCCCTTCCTAAAACAATAGCGGATCACGAAGGCCAAGGCGTGGAAGGGTCTGTCGATTGGGGAGTTTTGGAAATTTAGCTTTATGCTAGGGCTGTTCTTACGTGAGAGGAAAGTGATGTAGAAGACTTGAGGGATTTTAACTGGCCGTCAACTTAGAGAACTAGGAGGTCATAGCGAAGCAGAACAGCAACAAAAACTTGAGTGTGAGTCCCTCTGGAGTGAGCCAGGTCCCGAATGTTTTGGGACTATCCCGTGGAGTTAATAGGTAAAGGGGGCTAAACAGGACTTGCTACGTGAAAAACCTGGGCTCGTAAGCTCCAGTAGTTAATTCTACAACGCTAGAGGTTGCCTAGAGGCAGAAAAATTGCCTATAATTATAGCTAATGAGCGAAACAACTCCACTTATACGGCTTTTAGGCATAACTAAACGCTTCGGCTTCGGCGAAGCCGAAAATTATGCCCTAAATGGGGTCGACCTAACTGTCAACAAAGGCGAATTTATCGCCATCATGGGCCCTAGCGGTTGCGGAAAAACCACTTTGCTCAATGTCCTCGGGCTACTCGACAGGCCAACTGATGGTGAATATTATCTTGAGGGCAAAGCTGCCGATAACTTAAACTCTCGACGCCAAGCTCGCATCCGCTCAAAACAAATCGGCTTCGTTTTTCAAAATTTCAACCTCATCCCCCGCCTAACAGTCATCGACAACGTAGCACTACCCCTCACCTACAAAGGTTTTGGTAAAGTTAAACGCTTGCAAGAAGCTAGCCGAATCCTCAAGACCTTTCACCTAGGCGAACGAGAATACTACCTGCCCTATCAGCTGTCTGGCGGACAAAC
>CAZAOX010000044.1:0-5163 GCA_964486985.1 uncultured Candidatus Saccharibacteria bacterium | reverse complement strand
GCCGTCCATCAAGGCTTTGATAGATACGACCTACGATAAAAAGCGTCTTATCGTTGTTTTTGCCTATGAGGAGCGGGGTGGAGAAGACATCGCTAGAACTGCGCTTAGGCTGCAAAAAAAGTACAGAGATCGGTTTCATTCGTTTCATATAGTTAAGCATCCGAGCGATTTGCCGGATGAGATCATCGGCAAAGGTGCAAATATCACTTATGCCGGCCGATGGCTAAAGGGATATCTCGAAAAACAGAAGATCCCTTTTGATAAAGTAATCGTTACGACCATGGACTGTGATAACCGGCCACATCCAACATATTTTGATTATTTGACTTATGAGTATATCGTTCATGAAAATCGTAAACGTCTGTCTTATCAGCCAGTTTGTCTATTTACAAATAACATCTGGGATGCGCCAGCGCCGATGCGTGTAGTGGCAACTGGTAACTCGTTCTGGAATATTATCGTTTCGATGCGGCCTCATATGCTGAGGAATTTTGCCTCTCACGCTCAGCCGATGGATGCTCTCGTCGAGATGGATTTTTGGAGTGTTAGGACGATTGTCGAAGACGGTCATCAATATTGGCGGAGTTATTTTCATTTTGATGGTGACTATGAGGTAGTGCCACTTCACGTAGCTATCTATCAAGATGCCGTACTTTCGGATACATACATCAAGACTCTGAAGGCTCAGTTTGTCCAACTCCGCAGGTGGGCTTATGGCGCTTCTGATGTGCCATATGTCGGAGTGAGGGTATTTAGCCGGCAACGAAATGTACCCTTTTGGGCAGGCTTCACGCGTTTTGTTCGCCTGCTCGATGGGCATATTACTCTAGCTAGTGTGTCTATCTTGGTGGCTTTCGGAGCTTGGGTGCCGTTACTCATCAATAGTGATTCGGCGAGAATTATGGCGGTGCATCAGTTGCCGGATACTGTGAGCACTTTACAGCGCATAGCAATGATTGGCTTAGCAGTTTCGATATTTACCTCATTTAAGCTCTTGCCACCGCGTCCAGAGCGCTACAAGAAGCGACGAAGTGTATGGATGCTCTTGCAATGGGTGCTAATGCCAGTGACAGCTATTGTTTATAGCTCGTTTGCCGCTTTTAATTCGCAAACTAGGATATTTCTAGGTAAATACCTTGATAAGTTCGATGTGACAGACAAAATAGTTGTCCACGACAAGAGTAGCGAATAGACCGAGGAGCCCCCAGGCGCTACTTGTAAGACGTTGACGGTCGTCCTGGCTGGCGGTTTGAGCGTATTAGATCGTGCCTGGCGGCGTATTGCAGGGCGGCTATCGGATCGAAAAGTTTTAGGGTGGCGTGAGTGACGGAGGCTATATCGACAGATGTTAAGTCTTTGTCTATAAGGAGTAGTTTCGTTTCGATAGTTTCAGCTAGTGCGAAACTATGTAAATCAGCGGACTTCTTGTCATGTCGAAAACTCTCAGCGATACTGATAGTCAATTTGCCGATGTTAAAAGGTAATAGTTCGCTGTCTGCGCCGATAATTAGTCGGCTGTCTAGAGAGGCTCGCTCGTAGGTAGTAAAGACAGTTTTGCAGGCAGGACAGTGGCGCCTCCGCCAGACTGAGGGTTGTTTTTTGTGTCGTCTAGAATTGGCAACGGTTGTTTTTGCGTGAAAACAATTTATACAAATCATATCAATATATTGACATACCGCTATTGAAAAAGCTAGTGGAAAACTTGTGAAACAATAAAAATATCCCACAAACTGGCATCTGGGGATAAGATACTGTAGATTTGGTGTGACAACAGAGGCTAGGCGGTTGCGCGAAGGCTACGTGAGCTTTTCTTGGCTTCCGCTATGGTCTTGTTGTACTCATAGTGTAGCGTCATCTGGCTCAAGACTGATGGATCTTGGGCATTATCTTGAGATGACTGCATAGGTAAGCTACCCATACTACTTATGGTAACACACATGGTCTAAAAAGTCAATAGAACAAGTTGGATCACAATAAGCCGTTTATGGTATATTCTGGCTGATCATTGAGCGTTAACAGGGGTAAATTAGTGAGCTAATGCTTAGATCAGGTCTTTGCGCTCATCGATAAAGGCGCTCCACTGTCTGATGAGGCGGAAAAGTGTCTTGAGCGGTAATTCTATCAAAGTGTCGAGTATGAGAGCAACTACATTGATCTTGGCATATTTCTCACTCATCCACTGGCCAACTGCGACAAAGGGTAGGTATATGGCGTCACGAAGGAAAGTTAACCCGTTGCTGGCCGAGCGGACTATTTCTAAGTCTCTAACTAATCTACTTAGGCGGAATCCTAGGAAGCTAGCAGTTGATATAAAGAGGAAAAATATGAGGATGTGGACAATTTCAAACTGTAGGGCTAGTAGTAGCCAGACAACACCAGCGAACACGCCCAAACTAGAGATAGCGTAGATGATGGAAAAGGCTGGACTGAACTGTTTTTGAGAAATGAGCTTGCGGGCGACTACGTTATCTTCGCCGTATAGTATGGAGTCGATGCGGGTAACCAGAGCCTTGGTGTTAGCTGAGCCTGGTGCTTGCAGGGTGGAGCGGAGGGCCACCATGTAGATCGGGGGAAAGAAGAGGTTGATGATGAGAGGTAGCCAGATTATCTCACCGTGAGCCCAGAGGTCATAAGGGATTTCCATCGCGATGCCAACGATGATCTTGGTAACTATCAAGAAAATGACACTTCTGATGATAGCTCTATTTATGCGGTCGATGATACTAGTGTATTCACGGGCTATCTGATTTTTAAAGTTTTTTAGAAAAACTTTTTTGCTGGTTAGCTGATCGATTGATTCTGACTGTTCCGCAAAAGTCTTTCTGAGAACCCTGAAAGGGGCGCCCTGTCTATTGACGATATGATAAAGTTTGTCAGTCGTTGCTGAAACGAGTAGGTCGTCAATGTGCTTATTGTAGGTGAAATAATGTTCATAATTTTCGGGACTTATGCCGTATCGGTTAAGTAGCGAGCTACGGATAGTCGCTTGGCTAGACTTGAGGATAGCGCGGTGGATAGCGACAAATAGAGCAGCGCCAAATTCACTAGAGTCAAATTCATCACTATAGCCACCTTGGCGGATGAGATTGTCAAAATACTGATGGATGGCGGAAACTAGAGCTACGTCTTTGAATTGAGGCACTAACTCAGTCGTGACGTCGGCAGATAAAGTGTCAAGTAGCCAATCCATGACTGTATCGGGGTTGTTTTTGGAGTTTGAGAGAGCTTTCTCATAAGCTTTATAGTGAACTTCGGCTAATTTTGTGATGTGGGTAGTTTGAAATTTAGCCAAACTGCCATTTTTGATATAGCCAGCGTAAGTGAGCTCAATCGCCAGCTCATTGCCACTAACTTTTAGTAGAGTTTCGTCTTGAGTGAAAAACAATCGTTTGTAAAATCGACGAACAGCATTTTGTAGCAAGAGGTGTTCTTCGGCGTTTTCAGCGGCGTTTCGGAGGTGTTCATAAGCAGCGGTAAAAGCCTCGCCAACGCCTATGGCGTTAACTTTTTCAGCTTGGTCTATCTTGATAGCACGTACTTCTTCTTGCTTCGAAGCCCTAGACAATTCATCCAGCAGATAGCGCCCAGTTAAATTTAGATCAGACATCCTACTTTGATTATACCGCTTAGGGGCGATAACTTCTAAATCTTATCAAATAAAAATCTTCTTGTGGTCGAGGAGGGGTGAGAATCTCATGAAATAAAGATGTGCTATAAAAAAGACTACCTCATGGTAATCTTATTTTCTTGGTGGGCGATAGAGGATTTGGCGTAGCGCAGCGCCGAAAGGAAAGCGCCGAAGGCATTTTCCTTTCAAGCAAGCGGAGGAGCGGAAGGCTTTAGCCTGGAGCGATACCTCTCACTCTTGACTATATAGTCAAGGAGAGGTGAAAATCTTGCAAGATATAGATGTATCATAAAAAATAAGACCACCTTGCGGTAATCTTATCTTCTTGGTGGGCGATAGAGGATTTGAACCTCTCACCTCTTCCACGTCAAGGAAGCGCTCTAGCCAAATGAGCTAATCGCCCGTATGTAGATGTTACGGATATTCGCAGGCTATAAGATGCTAGCGACACTAGTTTCATTTGGCTAGAGCGCTGGCGCTATTAATATTCTCGCTGAAGGCTCCCCAAATGAACTAATCGCCCGACAAACAACAGTATACACCAAGCCAGCCAGTCTTGCTACCTTCTCTTCGACGCAAATTTTTTGCTACAAGGAGTCTCCTTGTAGTAAAAAACTCTGTTCGGTGGGGAGTTTCGCGGTTCGAGTCCGCAAAACTTGACCAAACCCTCGGGGGGGGGGTACTATACGTGTATAGGAAAAACTTTAGCAGTATCGAGAAAAAAAGGGGGCTAAGCAATGCATATAAATCATGAGTCAATCCATAAGACAAACGCTGGATTCACTATCGTCGAATTACTTATAGTTATCGTAGTGATCGGAGTGTTGGCGGCGATATCTGTAGTGGCTTATAATGGCATATCTAATAAAGCAAATGATGCAGCAGTACAAAGTGATATAGCTCAGATTGTTAAAAAAATGCAACTCTACCATGCCGAGAATGGTAAGCATATAGACGTTGAAACAGTTTCTCAAGTCAAGGAGCTGGGAATAGAGGCGAGTAAAGGATCTTATGGGGCGCACTATGTAATTGGTGAAAAGTACAACTTATTGATTTGTGTGACAGCGGATAGACAGCTGTTTGCTGTTGCTGCGGCGAGTAAGTCTGGCCGACGTTTTACATATAATACGGAGGGCAAATATAGTGATGATGAGCAAAGCTTGGTTTCGCGAGCTACTCTATGCCCTGAACTAGGCGTGCCGAGTGGCGGGGGCAGTCAGAGTAACTGGATGTACAGCAGTAATAATTGGCAAATTTGAGTGGTTCTATTACAGGGTTATTCAGGATAGAGGCTATAGTAGGGGCTTTTTGCAGAACACTACTAGAAATATCCCCTAGGGTTGATGCTATGACGGGAGTGGCGAGTGCGGGCATATAACTTGCTTGCGGAGTTGTCTTTAGGTAAAATATAATCAGCGATGATGGGGACTAACCAGCCCTGGAGCTCGTGGGAAGCGATTGCGGTGATACGTTAACTGACCGGAGTAAGAGAAATAGCCGAGGTGGAACCTCCCTCACCACTTCCGCCCTCAGCC
>CAZAOX010000043.1:4730-5388 GCA_964486985.1 uncultured Candidatus Saccharibacteria bacterium | reverse complement strand
GGCAGGGCCGATGGGAGAAAGCTAACCCCAAAAGAAAACCCACCCCATCACGGAGCACACCGAGGCTGTACAAGCCTTCAAGGTGGGTTTTCCGCTAAGGGGCGGGATCCTCACTTTTATCCAAAGTAAAGCTTATCGACCTATCTTAACGCTTGCCGTCTTATTGCCTTCAGCAAAGCTTCAGCATGTAGGTTGTTGCCCGCGGCGAGTGACTCAGCGCGCATCTTTTTGTGCTCTCCTATAGCCTTCACCAATAGCTCTTCGGTGTCCTCTCTGGACTGAACAAGCTGCTCCCAGCGATCAGCATCAATTTCGTCGTGAGGCTTAGCGAGCAGCTCTTGCACCTCCCCTAATTGCCTCTCTATCATGATTACGCCCAAATCATGGTCCAGGTCAGCATCGGAATGCTCGTAGTCAAGATACCGCCTGACAAAGCTAGACATTCCCATGAGAGAAACCTGCTCCGACCTGGCGATAATCCTCTTCAGCGCCCTTCCAGATACATCATGGAAAGACCTGTCAAAAGCCTCAATTAACTTACCTATGCCGTGGAGTAATGTCCAAATCATCAGAGGGGGCAAGGTGGCAGAAATAACTGCTAGCAAAGTCGCTACGAAGATAGTCCCCGCGGAGATGCCCGCATATAGTGCCGCCAAGA
>CAZAOX010000043.1:4367-4720 GCA_964486985.1 uncultured Candidatus Saccharibacteria bacterium | reverse complement strand
TACCAAAGTACTGCAATCGTTGGAATAGCGAGCACGAAAAAAAATCGTGACAAATTTATCTTCTACAAACGACTGAACGGCACTACAGTGGGTGGCCGTTTTAGACCACCTCGCGTAAGCCTTTTTACTCCAACTACTCGAGATCCAGCAGTACTTATGGCCTCTATTGTAGTCACCTTTGTCAAAGATCATCTCAATCCTTCCTTTCAGTGGATCAAAGTGAGAATAGTATAATTATGGCACACTTTGTACGATTTGTCTATATCAAATTCTCATTTTAGACATTTTACGTATCCTCACCTCTCCTTAACCGCAGGCAAAACCGCTATAGGCTTGACTATGTAAGAAAATTC
>CAZAOX010000043.1:0-4357 GCA_964486985.1 uncultured Candidatus Saccharibacteria bacterium | reverse complement strand
TACTGACTGACGGCAACATCCAACGCGCCTCTAGCAAAGAGCAGGTCGTAACACTGATTTCGTAATAGTTGCCTTTCAAAAATAAGTTCGCGTGTTCTTTGCGACCACTTAAGAGTTTTCCTGCCGTATTGCGCCAGCTCCCACTACGCTACTTCTCTAATTAGCTGTGAGCTATGAAGTTTTCTTCGTTTATCTATTTCTTCAACGATACTGGAACCTTCCCAGGCACCTACACTCTTGGCAAGCATGATTGCAGATTTTTTAAAGTAGCGCTTCAAAGTACGGATCTGTCGTCGGTCCAGTGGCTCTAGCCTACCCGAATCACTGTATTTTAATTCTAATTGCGGGATTGGTATATACGGCTGATACAGGTGCATAACTTCATCCCAAGATATGATTTCTCCGTTTAACATAACGACTTGCCCGATACCAGTATCTTTCCTTAGCACCTTTTCCTTAACCCATTTTACCCAACTATTGCCAGACCCTCTGGGAACCTCAATCACCCCTATGTCTAAAATATCAACGCCCCCAGTATCATTCTTAAACTTAATAGATCTCGGATTATTAGCTAATTTATCATCCATAGAGAGACTATCATAATAGTCCTCATACGACATCTCCGTGTCCTTAATCCCGTCCACAGAATGAGAGTTACCCTGTATATATGGATCCAAAAAAGCAAGAACCTCTGCCGGGCTAACCCCTACTTGGCTCTCAAAAGCAGCAAAGTTCTCACGAAACACCCCTGCCCAGTGCTTCAGCCCATCATGCTCCCTGCAAGCATTCTCAATAGATATTTCCATGTTAAATAGCTGGTTTATCCACCGCATATGTGCCTCATTCGTACTATCGAGATATCTGCCATTCGCAAGCTGATTATAATGTCCGTATGATTCATCGATCGCACGAGCTAATTTAGTATGCACAATTCCCCATTCCCCATAGTAAGCTCTCTGTTCAGCCAGACTCTGCTGGGGCAACTGTGCCGGAAAATCCGTAAGGATAACATGCTTAACCTCATCCTCGGCAGCCATAACGGCAGGTGTTAGATCCTGCCACCCTATCTTCTTGCCGTATTTTTCAAGCAAGGATTTCATTTCTCTGAAATAGGCCTCAGGTTCACCAGAAGCTAGGGCTTCATCCGCAAAAAAAGCAGTGTTAACCAGGGTCGCAATCTCTGACCTAACCTTATCCTCTACCTTTATATCGCTCTCATCTCGCGAGAAAAGTGGATCATACATCACCCCTCGAAGAGCCTTCTCTATCTGCTCGGCATCATCTCTAGCAATTTCATTGTCTACCATCCTATCTATCAAGCCATTTCTCAATCGCTCACCATCATCAGATGACAGACTGAGACCTGGATCCCTAAAAACACCATTAAATATTCGATTATTCCCAAATTCACCTAGCAGTCTCTTGGCGACATCATCAGCAACTAGCTGCTGATGATCTTCGTTATTGGAGTCTAGCCTCAACGGACCCTCTTTGCCCTCTAGACTATGACTGCGCAACTTCCAATACGAATCGTCGCCTACCATGTCCTCGTCCCAGCTCAAGGCACCTTTATCCCCTAAAATGATTGCCTGCTCAAGAGCAGCACGAGCTACCAAGCGCCTCATCTTATATGCAACACTCTTGGATTTTTCAAAATCCTCAAGACCCCCCCAATCATTCTGATTATAGTCAAACCCCAGATACTCAGCGACTGCGTCCTCGACTAACTGGTGGACGCCACGTCTATCTCGATTGGCAAGCTCGCCCTTAGGTTGCACTTTTTTATTCATTTGTTTATATTTAATTCTTAATATGTAACTATATATTAGCAAATTTTTGAACTTTTGTCAATACTCTTATCTAAAAACAGACCTCTTTTCAAGGCTTTATTTACTCTAGGCTGGGGTGAAAAACTTATTTCTTTTTATCTAATTTATCTAGCTTCAATATATTAACTATCCAGTAGATCACCAAAGCGGTGGCTACGAGGGTGATGGCCGAAGAAACGAAGGCTCCCCAGGCAAAGTCAGCCTTACGCCCGATAAACTCGACATGCCAAACGGCTGCATTTAGAGAGGACTGCGAGCCTACGACAAACTGAACGATCGGGTCGATGAACCCCTGGACAAGTTTATTGACCGTATCGCCAGCAGCTACACCGATAGCCAAACCAACTGCCAGCCCTACTACTCCCTGCTCGCGGATAAAATCCACAAAACCAGTGACGTGCTTATTTTTCCCTGCCATACATCCTCCATGTTTAGCTTAATTCTATAAGACAGATTATACTCGAGTTTTACGATTTCCACCAACCTTATTGACAACCGCTACCGCCAAGTAGTATATTGCTAGACATGATCATTTTTGCTAACCACAGCCTACTCCTCCTCAGCCTACCCGGGCTGTGCTTTAGCAATGCTGGAGCCACCACCTAGACGGTGAGTCGCACAGCCCTCAGAACGTAGCTTCAGCAGAGAAGCTATTTTTAATTTTAGGAGACTATTGTGAAAAAACTTAGTACAAAAAATTTTGAACCAACCACTGATGGCGTAATACCTGCAACTGGTGAGGGTGGTAAAAAAGGTACAGCAACCTTAGAGAGCGGGGAAATAGTTGATATTGTTTTTGATGATGGCACACCCAACATAGACACCTATACTACTCCAGCGATACCCAAAGAACCCAAGAAAAAGATTGGATCAATAGCGTTAACTAGTGCAAAAACTACAGGCGAAACTACGCCACAACCCGACCCCATTGCCCCTCATACTAGAGAAGAGGCTATGGCGTGGAGCGCTCAAAAAGCGGGGGGGATAGGTATGCACCCTTCTTACGCAGACGTGTAAGCAAGTTTAATAAGCTATCTACATCCTCTCTGGCGCCTCAATCCCTAAAATCGCCAAACCAGCCTTCAGGATATCCGCATAAATCGCCACGAGACTGAGCCGATGTGCTTCTTTCTCGTCGCCGATGACTCGATTATTTTCATAGTAGCGATTGAACTCTTGCGCCAGATCAAACAGATAGGTACAGATGTGATGTGGTTCTAGCGAGGCAACAGCCCGATCAACCACCTCGTGATATTCACTCAATTTTCGCACCAACAACCGATCCTCATCATACAGCTCATCTGGAGATTTATAGCTAAAATCTGATTTTTCAATAATCCGTCGGGCTCTTGCATGAGCATACTGCAGGTATGGTCCAGAATTACCCTGCAAGCTCACCGTTTCTTCGATATCAAAATTGATATCACCACCAAGCTTATACTTAGCAAAAGCATATTTTACCGCTCCAATGGTTACTGCATCAATCAGCCCAGCGTCCTTAACTAGCTCTGTCACTCTTTCTCGAACCGCATCAATCACATCAGCTCCTCGAGCCACATTGCCCAACCTCGAACTCATTTTTTGCCCATCGCTAAACTTAACTGTACCATTGGCAAAATGAGTCATTTTACCCGTCAGGCTCGGGTCGAAAGTCTCTGCCGCAGCAAAAACCACTCTCATATACTCAATTTGATCGTTGCCTGTTAAAAGATAACGATGATCAAAATCATAATCCGCTCGTTCCAGCCATATCACTCCGATGTCTTTTGTTTCATAGGTCGGCAAACCCTGCCCTGTTACAAACACCCGAGTATGCAAGTGCTTTTCAGGGTCCCCCTCAAACACCACTGCCCCGTCCGACTGCTTCAAATTGCCCTTTGCCAACTGCTCATCAACCACTCTCATGCCAATCGGCATCGTCTGGCTCTCTGGTATATAGCGCATTTTCTCAACATCTATCAACTCATAAAAAGCATCAAAATAGTCAAAGCTCCACTGCCTCGTCGTCCAATATATCTGGGCTAGTGGCGAATCATGGTCGTCTCTCTCATGAAAACCATAAATAACCTTGTTCAGCTGGTCTATCTGTTGCTTAGTCTCGTCATCACTCTCATAAGCCTTAGCTCCCTCGACATAACAACTGCTTATCCACCTTGCTCGTTCAAACACATTTTCTGGCGCCTCGCCAAGCTTCTCGGGATTATCACCACCAAGTGTTTTCTGCATCCCCCACAAGCACCTCGCTACATGTAGCCCCACATCACCACCGAAACTCGTTCGAATTAGCTCTGCCCCACCTACCAGCATCATCCTCGATACGATGTCACCATAAATCGTCTGGTACAGATGCCCTGTGTGTAGCTCTTTAAAAGCATTCGGGCAACTATATTCAAAAACGATCTTTTGATTTTCAAAAATCTTCTCAGGTCGCTTTTCCACCAAACTCAATATAGCCCTATCGCTCAACGTGATGTTGATAAACCCTGGCCCAGCAACTTCAACCTTCTCGAACTCACCAATTTCACGTA
>CAZAOX010000042.1:0-5458 GCA_964486985.1 uncultured Candidatus Saccharibacteria bacterium | reverse complement strand
CGTCTAAACCCTCATGACTATGCCAGTCAAAAACCGATCCAGCTGGAAGCCAACCGTGAGTCATAGCTTCAAGATTATCGCTATCCATAAACTCAGACATAGCCAAAACTTTTCTGGAGCCAGAACCGTCATGAGCTGACTCAGTTTTTATTTCTTCGTTATTAAGTTTGATAATTTTCACACTACGCCCCCTCTACCATCTCAGCGACAACTGGTTCTATCAATTCGAACATTAGCCTGTGACCTTCTGAGCTAGGATGAACTCCGTCTGGAAGCAGGTCCCTACTACGCTGTTCAGCGACTATACTATCCCAAACCGAGAAATATCTTACCTCCGCTTTCCTAGCCTCATCACGTTTTATCTGGTTATAATTCTGTAGCCTGTCATTTGTGATCACTATTCTGTGATCTCGAGCCACTGGGATAGTACGTGATTCAACACATGGGATAGAGTCAAGTAACAATACTTCACCTCTCTCCTTAGCTCTTATAATAATATCAGCTATATTGTCTCTAAATTCACCTTCGCTTACAGCCGGCACATCATCAAAAAGCATGCTATCATTTGTTCCGATATCTAAAATAGTTAGCATAGCCTCGCCATTGTCCAATATGCCAATTTCACATGTCAATCTTTGACGTACATCTCGGCTAGTATGCCCACTCACGCTAAGATTTATGACATTTATATCCCTAATCTCCCTATCTTCAGACTTCATAAAATGCCTAAACAATAATTGCACCCATCCGCCATTTTCAACGTCCCAATAACCCTGGCCTATACTGTCGCCAAAAACTAAAATTCGGCCAACCATCTAAAACTGTTCCAAAAAATCTAGTTTCCCAGAATGGAAGATACGCATATCCTCTATACTGTGCTTCATCATCACTAGTCGATCTATTCCACAGCCAAAAGCAAAACCAGTATAAACTTCAGGGTCAATATCAGCCTCTTTTAGAACATTTGGATGAATCAAGCCACAGCCGAGTAGTTCAATCCAACCTTCACCTGAACAAACCTTGCATGCCTCATCTTTGCCTTCACAGAACGGACAACTTAGAGCGAACTCAAAACTCGGCTCAGTAAACGGAAAATAAAAAGGATTTACCCTGACATTGAGTTTTTTGCCATAATATTCCTGTAAAAAAGTCTGCAAGGTGGCTATCAGATTGCCGACATTGACACCTTTCGCCACGTAAACACCTTCTAGCTGATAGAAAGTATGTTCATGCCGAGCATCCAGATCCTCATTACGGAACACTCTATCTGGCACTACTACTGCAATAGGTTCATCTCTCTTGAGATTATCACGATATTTCTTAAGTACTCGGTTTTGCATAGTACTAGTATGTGCTGGGGCGACCAGTCTCTCTCCATGACTATCCGCCTCTTCGGTCATAAAAGTATCATAATCATCCCTAGCAGGGTGACCCTTGGGAAAGTTCAAGCTATCGAACATATGATATTGATCGTCAATCTCTCGAGATCCTTCTGTAACGTAACCCATTCGGTAAAAAATATCCGAAATGCGCTCAATTTCTTGCGTAATCGGATGTTGAGACCCCTGATAGCTCGGCAGTAAATCTGGAGTCGAGGAGTTAACATCCATGGGCGCAGTTACGTCGATCGGAGCCAGATCTCTCTTAGTCAACTCTACCTCTCTACTGGCAACTGCTTCTTCTAGCGCCTGCTTAAGCTCATTTATTTGCTTACCAAACTTACCACGCTCCTCCGGAGGCAACTGAGGAATCTTTGCGTAAAGCGATTTTATCTCCTTTGAGCGCAAGACTGACTGCGGAGAATCACTAGTAGCTATCTCTTTTAGTAATTGGCCCTTAAGATCATCTATATCCACTGTTTTAGTTTCCTTGAAATACAAACATTATAACGACGACTATAGCCAGAAAAGCGATAATCAGCCAAGCCCAGCCCTGAGAACTCGTACCTCTAGTGCCCTCCATGTACCTCATATCGTCAACGCCATCTATAACCTTTCCTTCATCAAGGCTATTCTGCTGCATCTTTCTGCGGAGGTCTGCAGCAATCTTCTCTTGCAACTCACTCCTATCATCTTGTTGTCCCAAAAATAGTGCCATATTCTCTAGTATATCACCAAATATGCTATACTAAATACCATCAGCATTTAAAGGAGGGAATATGGCCACAAAGAAACCTACTAATAAGGCCTCTTCTGCTAAGGTCGCGCCAAAAAAGAAGTCAACGACTTCTAAGGCCACTTCAGCAAAAACTACTAAAACAACTGTAACGCGTGTTGAGAAACCCGCTAAAAAGCGATGCAAACTTGACACGACACTACCAAGCAACCTAATAAATATTGTTATTGCCGAAGTTGTCGGGACATTCATCTTGACGCTGGTCGCAGTATTAGCAACAGCTTATGCGCTACTACCGCTATACGTCGGTATAACCTTGGTCATCATGGTACTAACCATCGGTGTCGTATCTGGGTCACACATCAATCCAGCAGTCACCTTCGGTCTCTGGTCTATGAAAAAGGTTAAAACTGTCATGGTGCCTTTCTACTGGGCAGCTCAGTTCTTGGGTGCAATGGCAGCAATCGTACTGCTTGGGTCAATGTCAGGCGGTATATTTAATGTTCGTTTCGACCATTTCATGGACTTCTCATGGGCACTATTTACCCTTGAGCTAATCGGCGCTGCCGTGTTCCTGTTTGGTATCGGTGCTGCGCTCAGCCGATCAGATGTCAGAGCAACTGGTAAGGCGCTGGTTATCGGTATGTCACTAATGCTAGGCCTACTAGTAACTGATTCGATACTGCCACATATCAAAAATGCAGCTGTGGCCGAATATCAAGAGGAGCAGGCTGAAAAAGAAACTTCTAAAGAAGAGGTTGCCAAGGAAGGCGATCGCGACTATCCAAAAGAGGTATATATCGGCGGTGCAACTATCAACCCAGCTGTAGCCATGGCTGTAACTGAAAAAACAGACAGTCAATTGCAAGGTAGTGCAACTGCACAGAAAGACGAGAAGGCCTACACTAGACTATCTCTAGAAGTAGTACTCGGTACCCTAATCGGTGCGGCTATCGGTGGTAATCTGTTTCTACTAGTTAACTATCGAAGCAAATCTGAAGCCTAGATAAAACCCTTAGAAACTAGTTATAAAAAATCTCCCGGGACTCATCCTGGGAGATTTTCTTTTAGCTCAATCATCCTGTTGCGGACGATCAGCCAACGCTGGATCCACCCGAGAGTCCCCTCCGGATATCTTGACAACGTCTTTGTCTATTTTCGCAAGCTCTTTATATGAATTGTTGTAATGATTCACCGTAGTAGATAAAGATTTGCCCATTTTACCAAGTAGTTCATCGAATTTTTTGATATGAACACCCAGCAGACCAACCCGAACCTGAATATCTCGCGCTTGCTCCTCAATTTGCAGACTTCTCAATCCCTGAAGAACCGTCTGCAGATAAGCTAAAAAGCTAGTCGGGCTGACGATAATCACCCTTTTGTCTCGAAAGGCATACTCTATCAAGTCTCTAGAACTACCACCTGTACCTACGTTATTTATCAGTAAGTCATAGTAAAGCGATTCACTAGGGATAAACATAAAGGCGAAATCCATAGTCCCCTCACTGGGACGAATATACTTAGACGTTTCATCGATCCTACCCTTAAGGTCAGATTTCACCTTAGCCAACAAAGTTTCACGCTGATCTTTGTCCTCTGTACTTATGAAACGGTTGTAATTTTCTAAAGAAAATTTGCTATCCACAGGCAACACTTTGCCCTTATCTAAAAATATGACTGCGTCGACAACCTCACCATTTTTAAAACCATACTGCATCTCGAACTGCCCTGGAGGTAAAACATTTTCCAGGACACTTTCAAGATAAAATTCACCGAACACTCCTCGTTGTTTGGGGTTTGATAGCACATCTTGCAATGTCTTAAGCTCAGTGGCTACATCAACCACTCGACGATTTGTCTCATCAAGCTTGGTCAGCTTTTGAGTAACATCTGCAACCAGCTTGGCACTTTCGGACAGCTGTTTCTGGACTGAAGCTTGCACATTGGTACTGCTTCGCTCCAGTTTCTCGCCCACCGACTCGGACAACTGCTGAATCGTGCGATTTAGCTCCACGACATCAGTTTTCAACAGATCAACAGCTGACTGTTGCTTGATTTCTCGTAAGCGAGATATCACCACATAAAGCAATGCTATCATGCCAAGAATAATTAATATCAATAACGTAAGTAGTGCATATTCCATACACTTAGTGTAACTTGGCTAAAGTGACAAAACAAATCTAGACACAAACACCACTAGAGCCATTACTAAAGCCGCCAGAAAACCACTCCGTAAACGATTCACCCAAACCATTAAGGCATAAACTGTGGCGTAAGTTAGCGCTGTCCAAAATAAAGAAGTAATCCAGCTCCCGGCCAACCAAGCTGCTAAGCCCCAGAGGGCAGCCGTTGACATTAGTACTACTAGAAAGGCACGTTTGGTTTGAGTCATGGCAAGGACTGGAATTGTCATGATACCAACTAATACAGAGGCCACATAAGTAGCGGTCATCACACTATTTGTACAAGCAGAAATATTATCTGTGCCCGAACAAAAAACAGGGGTTATCATGAAACGATCAAGCGCAATTGACAGTAGCCAAGTTATCACGCCTGCCACTGCGCCAATTAAAATAGTCCGCCAAAAAACCAACGGTGTTATATTAAAAACATGCCTAGACATCTGTTCTTTAAATACTATAGCTCTTAAGCCCATCTAATCAACTCCTTAACTTGTATTTATTGTACTACAGTATTGAATATTTTGCAATATTGTTAAGCAGAAGCTTTTTGCTTAGGCGACTTACTTTTTGCAAAAGGAAGGTACCAAACTATCCCAACAAAAGCGATGAGCATGCCACCGGTCACATCCAAAGGAGTGTGAACCATCGCCAGTACACGACCGATCACCACCAAAACCGCAAGAACAAAAGATGTCATCGCTAGTTTTTTCTGCTTAGCACCGAACCAAATAGCTAGGACTATCGCCATCGTAAATAGAGCATGGTCCGAAGGGAATCCTGGATTGCCAAGAGATGAAGCGCCAGCCTCTTTACCCAAGAGCTCAAATGGCCTTAAACCTGCAGGCTGATAGAGTAGTCCTATGATTTTAGCCACTACATAAGCCGTCAGTCCAGCCAGTAGAACCCTAGTATAGACATCCCGCTTTTGGCTTTTTGGCACCTTGAACAGAAATGCATAAAAACCAAACAACACTATCGGCACTACCAGCCAATCAGCTAAAATAGGAATTAAAATATCCATACTCAACAAGCATTATACCGCTTATACGCCGTAAATTACTAGCCCAAAGTTGCGCCAATGTGGCAAATTATATATAATCTGTTCATTACTGGGGATTAGCCAAGCGGTAAGGCAGTGGGTTCTGGTCCCATGATCGGGG
>CAZAOX010000041.1:0-5493 GCA_964486985.1 uncultured Candidatus Saccharibacteria bacterium | reverse complement strand
TACGCCGTATATCCCGCCAACCCATCATATAATTAACAAGGATTTTATTAACAATCTTAAACCTGGTGCGGTTATTATTAACACCGGTCGAGGCGAGCTTATCGATACAGAGGCCCTGTTGGACGGTTTGCTATCTGGTAAGGTCGGAGGAGCAGGCCTCGATGTAGTGGAGGATGAGCATCTCATGCAACAAGAGACACAGATCCAAGCTTTCGAGGAGAATTACCAAGAAAAATTAGCTTTTTTGGGTAAACTACACATACTCAGGTCCTTACCTAATGTTATCATCACTCCGCACAACGCCTACAATACCGTTGAAGCACGCGAGAGGATAAATCAAACAACGGCTGACAATATCGCAGATTTTTGGTATGGCAATGTTCCAAATAGAGTTTTCAAAGAAGAAAAGTAACATAGGGGATTTTTTAGAGATCTAGGAGGTTAATATGAAAAAGTTTTTGATAATTTTAGTAGCACTAGTAGGGGTCGGTACAGCTTTTGCGCTGATTCCTAGAGACTCTTGCGATGCTTCAGATAGCACTTGTAGCGCGAGTCAGCAAGCTTCGTCTAAGACCCTAAAAGCTGACACTGTCCTTACAGAGGTGGCTGACGGCAAAGCGCTCCTCATTGACGTTAGGGAGCCTGACGAGTTTCAGGCTGGGCATGCTCCAGAATCGGAATTAGTGCCAGTTGGCGATATTCTAGCAGGCAAGTTCAAAGAGTCTGATAAAGACAAGAAAATCTATCTCTATTGCAGAAGTGGCAACAGGGCAGGCCAGGCGCTTACTGCGCTCAAGTCCCAGGGTTATAAAAATGTTGTCAATCTTGGTGGCTTGTCTGACTGGCAGAGTATGGGCGGAAAGACCATTAAATAGACTGTCCGGAAAAATAACCGAACCTATCTTTTAATTATATCATAGTATTCTGTCTAAGTCAATGCGCAAATTCATATCAAAAAATGTATAATGGTATCTAATGAAGGTTAGTTTAAACATCGTTAGGCAGTTTATTGACTTTGACTTGCCGCCAATTGACGAGCTAGTGGAGCGTGTCAATCAACGCCTCGGTCAGGTTGAGGAGGTCATCAACTTAGGTGAAAAATACAAAGATGTTAGAATCGTCAAAGTAGTGGAGTGCGAAAAGCACCCTAATGCCGATAAGTTGAGTGTTACAAAAATTGATGATGGTGGGGTCGTCGATGGTGTAGAGCGCGATGAGAATGGTTTGATCCAGGTTGTTTGCGGAGCGCCAAATGCCAAGGCTGGTATGTGGGCTGCCTGGCTACCGCCAAATTCGGTAGTGCCAGAAACTTTTGATGATGTTGAGCCATTTTGCTTATTGCCCAAAGAACTTCGTGGGGTGGTTAGTAATGGCATGTTGGCTAGCGAGCGTGAATTAGGGCTAGGTGACAATCACCAGGGGATTATCGACTTGTCGGAGCGTGATCTGCCAGGTTCAGTCCTCCAAAATGAAACGCTCGAGAACCTAAAAGGCACCAGTTTTGCCGAGGTGTTCGGGCTTGATGGGTATGTCATAGATATCGAAAACAAAATGTTCACTCATCGACCAGACTTGTTTGGTCAGCTAGGGGTAGCTAGAGAAATATCGGCGATTTTTGAACAAAAGTTTACTAGCCCCGATGAGTATCTGCAGATTCCGAAATTGCTGGGGGAAGATGGCTTAGACTTGGAGGTTACGAGCGATACACCTGAAGCCTCAAAGAGATTTATGGCGACAGTCGTTGAGGGTGTGGATATTGACGGTAGTCCGATGTGGCTAAAGTGCCAGCTAGTTGCCATGGGCGCTAAACCAATCAATAACATTGTAGATATAACAAACTACGTTATGTTGATGTCGGCTCAGCCTACGCACGCCTATGATTATGACAAGCTAAGAGGTCAGAAATTGGGCGTGAGGTTTGCGAGGCCTGGCGAAAAAGCGGAACTACTAAACGGCAAGACCTATCAGCTGGACGGCGAAGATATCGTGATAGTTGATGGAGATGGCGTGATTGGACTAGCTGGTGTGATGGGCGGTCTAGATACCGAAGTGACTGATGAAACAAAAAATGTTGTTTTTGAGGTGGCGAACTTTGATATGTATAGGGTGCGTAAAACTAGCATGCGCCACGGTATATTTACTGATGCGGTAACAAGATTTACCAAGGGTCAATCTCCAGCTCAGATCGATCGGGTGACAAATAGGATTTTGAGCCTTTTGCCTAGTGGTCGGATCGGTAAGATTACAGATGCCACTGGTGTAGCTGAGAGTCAACCAAAAGACAATTCAGTAGCTGTAGGTTTAGAGTTTATAAATCAACGGCTTGGTGGTGACTTTACAAAAGATCAAATTGTAAAAATTCTTGAATTAGCGGAGTTTAGGGTGTCAGTTGACGCGTCAGATAATTTGATAGTGGAGGTCCCATTTTGGCGAACAGACATAGAGCTTCCTGAGGATGTAGTCGAGGAGGTCGGCAGACTGTTTGGTTTTGACAAATTACCTCGTCAATTGCCTGTCCGAACATCTCAGCCTGCACAGAAAAATCAATCACGAGAAATTAAGCAAAAGATTCGCGATAGCCTGTCTCGAGCTGGGGCTAATGAAACTTTAAACTATAGTTTTGTGCATGAGAAGATTTTGACCAAAGCGCGCCAGGACCCGAGCGAGGCCTATCGTTTATCGAACGCACTTAGTCCAGACCTGCAGTACTATCGCCTAAGCGTTTTACCAAGCCTACTCGATAAGGTTTATATGAATATTCGTGCCGGGCATGATGAGTTTATGCTGTTTGAGGTAGGCAAGGGTCATAATAAAAATCAAGTTGATGATGAGGGTTTACCGCTAGAAAAGAGTTTTGTTGATCTAGTTTATGCCAGCAAAAAGCCTCGTCGGGGCGCTGCTTATTTCCATGTTCGTCGGGTGATCCAACAGTTAGCACTTGATTTTGGCTTTTCGGTAGTCTTTTCTGGGATCGATGGTAGTCAAGACGATCAGGTAGTTGCGCCTTTTGAGTCGAGCCGAAGTGCTATTATCCAATCAGTTAAGGGCGATACTTTAGGGGTAGTTGGCGAGTTTAAGCAAGAGGTTTCTAGAAACTTTAAGTTGCCAGAATATTCTGCAGGGATGACTTTGGATTTTGAGAAGTTTGAGTCTGTCGCAAGTTTGTCCTATCAACGGTATGCTCCACTCAGTGTTTATCCAGCGACTTCGCAGGATGTATCGTTGAAATTGTCAGTCGATAAGACTTATCGCGAGGTCTTTGGCGTGGTATATAAGGCTGTTTCGGAAAATCAAAATATAGAAACCGCGATTGAGCCAGTCTCTATTTATCAGGCCCCAGAAGATGGCACAATGAAGACGATCACTCTACGAATTCGGTTCGTTAGCCATGACAAAACATTGTCAGATAAAGATATAGCGCCGATTATGAATACCCTTGCCGATATCGTCGCAAAAAAGCTTGATGCAGCGATTGTCTAGTCTAGCCAATTTGTGATATATTGAAATTTAGCATATATAAATTATCAAGAGTGTAGCGAGAGAATTGGCTCGATGACCTACCAGCAACCAGTCGGTTTTGCTAGCTGAAAACGGTGCTTCTTCCAACCCATAGAAAGGGAAAGATATGACAAATTCTTTTCGAACGGCGGAATATGTTTCGCCAAAACATCCAGACAAACTTTGCGATCGCATATCGGATGCGATTTTGGACGCCTATTTAACTAAAGATCCTGAGGCCAGAGTGGCTGTCGAGACAGTTGGTGGTCATGGTCAGTTGCTAATTATCGGGGAGGTGACGAGTGAGGCATCTGTAGACGCTGGGAGTATTGCAAGTCGAATTGCTGGTGATAACTTAAAGATATCGGTCAATATTGTCCAGCAGAGTCCCGAAATCGCTCGTGGTGTTGATACTGGTGGTGCAGGTGATCAGGGGGTGATGATCGGCTACGCTACTAGCGAAACCCCTGAGTTATTGCCACTTGAGGTAGTTTTAGCTCGTGATCTCAATAAATACCTTTATCGGAAATGGCCATATGACGGCAAAACGCAAGTGACAATTCGGGGAAATGAAATATCAGCTATCGTCGCTAGTTTTCAAAATGCAAAACATGATGAATTGGAGGAAGATGTTAAACAATGGGCACGTCAACAAAAATACGTGTCCGCTTGTTTTGTAAAATATCGCAATGACAATCCAGAGCTACATATCAATCCTGCAGGAGACTGGGGGGTAGGGGGTTTTGAAGCAGACACTGGTCTCACTGGTCGTAAGTTGATAGTTGATGCCTATGGCCCAAGGGTGCCTATCGGTGGTGGGGCTTTTAGTGGCAAGGACCCGTCAAAGGTTGATCGCTCTGGGGCCTATATGGCTAGACGGATAGCTGTCGACTATTTGCGTCGATTTCAGGCTAATGAGGTTCTTGTTAGACTAGCTTATTCGATTGGCTACGACCAGCCAGTTGAGGCTACGGCGACTGTTGACGGTCAAGCTAAGATTATCGAAGGGTATGATTTATCTCCGCGAGGAATCGTCTCGCACCTCAAACTTAAGCGACCTATCTATGAGGATTTGGCAACAAACGGTCACTTCGGTAGACCTGAACTTATTTGGGATATTTGATACACTTAAACCAGTAAGTAAAAAGAGGGGGTTACCAATGGAGCTAGTTACAGATATCGCTAAAAGTCAGTCGGCTGACTATTTGGCATCTACCATTGCTAGTCAGCTACAACGGGGCAGGTTAGTCCTTTGGCTAGTGCCGGGGGGTTCTGCTATGACGGTGGCTGCTAAGGTTTCGCAGAATTTGGGAACAATAGATACTTCAAAACTTTACGTTACCCTAACGGATGAGCGCTATGGCGAACAGGGGCACTCTGAAGAAAACTGGATCCAGCTAGAAAATTTAGGTTTTTCGTTAGGTTTGGCTCAGGGGTATCGAGTTTTGACTGGTGAAGATGTCGGCTCAACAACTAAAAAGTATAACGACAAACTCGTCAATCTTTTCGATATATGCGATTTCAAGATTGGTTTTTTCGGTATTGGCGCTGATGGACATACTGCTGGCATCAAACCTGGATCGGTTGCAGTTGAAAGCGATAATTATGCCGAAAGTTTCGTCGGGGATGACTTTGAGCGAATCACTATGACTACCAAGGCTGTTGGCCTGCTTGATGAGGTAGTGGCTTTTGCCTATGGAGATGAGAAGCATCAGGCTCTCAAGCGACTCTTAACAGAAGAGGTGCCTTTATCTAAACAGCCCGCCCAAGTTCTCAAAAGGGCCAAAAAATCTACCTTATTTTCTGATTTAGTTACATAAGGTCGGATGTTTTTAGTGGTCAATTTTTATATTGTTATATATTAATTAGGTGACTATAAAATGATACAAATACAAGGAGGATACATATGAACTTAAAAATAAATCTTAAGAAGAGTAATAGAAAAATAAATTAAGTACAATTTCAAATGACGAATTTGAAGGTGTTAAAAGTATT
>CAZAOX010000040.1:0-5757 GCA_964486985.1 uncultured Candidatus Saccharibacteria bacterium | reverse complement strand
CTTATTTCTGCTAATTCTTGGGTGATCGCACCTTGGCGAGCTTTGTTCATCGCTAAGGTCAGATCATCTATCAGGTCGCTAGCGTTGTCAGTAGCGTTTTTCATAGCGATCATTCGCATACTGTGCTCGCTAGCCCTAGCGTCAAGCAAAGCCTGAAATACTCTTGCTCGGATCATCCGATTGGCCACACCATCTAAGACTATCTGAGGGCTTGGTTCGTATTTGGCGTCTGCTACGGTATTTATCACCTCATCTGGAGCCACCTGGGCCTCAGTGCCTGCTGGTAGCAAGCGAAGCCATTCAGCTTCCTGAACCACACTGCTGATAAAGTTGGTATAAACGATCGTCACTATATCCACCTGTTCTTTGGTGTACATATCTATGGCAGTGTTTAAAATCGTCTGAAATGTCACGCCAGAAGGATTGTCCGGCAAGTCATCATAAGAACCCACTACTTCAACGTCTTTCAGGCGAGTAGCTAGTTGTGAAGCCTTGCGCCCGATAGTGAGTGTAGTATTTTCGATACCCCTCTTGCTATCTCTGTCTAATAGCTCAAGATATTTCTTAAAAACATTGCTATTGTAGGCGCCAGCTAAACCCTTGTCGGCTGCGATAAAGATGATAAGTCTTTTCTGGACCTTGCGCCTAACAAATAGCGGGTGAGCATCGGTCACTCCCTGCATAGCTAGACGCCTAAGTAAGTCATCTCCAGCCTTGGCATAAGGAGCTGTCGCCTTGGCTGAATCCTGCGCACGACGCATCTTGCTAGCCGCCACCATCTGCATCGCCCGAGTAATCTGCTTGGTGTTGCCAACCGAGCGGATGCGAGATTTTAGCTGTCTGGTACTAGCCATTTAAAAACTACTCCTCAAATCCTTTCGCCACCTTTTTGGCTTCGCTATCAATCAGTTTAAGAGTCTTGTCGCTTGGCTTGTCGCCCTTGTCTAGCTCTGACATGTCTTTCTGACTATCTTTCCAGAGACGAGAGAGTAGGGTGCTTTGCGCTTCTTTAATCTTTTCGGTTGGCACGACATCGAATGCTCCACTGGTCACTGCGTGAATACTGACAAATTGCTGCCAGACACTCATTGGTTGATATTGTGGTTGTTTGAGTAGCTCTGTTAACCTCTGGCCACGATCGATCTGCGCTTTTGTCGCCGAGTCAAGGTCTGAGCCAAACTGAGCAAAAGCTGCTAACTCTCTAAACTGTGAAAGGCCAAGTTTTAGATTGCCACCGACCGACTTGACGGCTCTAGTCTGGGCTGCACCACCGACACGAGAAACCGATAGACCGGCTGAGATGGCAGGTCTTATGCCTTGATAGAACAAATCTGTTTCAAGGAAAATCTGCCCATCTGTGATCGAGATCACATTTGTTGGGATGTAAGCAGAGATATCACCAGCTTGAGTTTCGATTATCGGCAAAGCAGTTAGCGAACCACCGCCTAAAGCATCAGATAATTTTGCTGACCGCTCAAGTAGGCGAGAGTGGAGATAGAAAACGTCGCCAGGATAAGCCTCACGTCCTGGTGGACGGCGAAGAAGTAGTGACATCTGGCGATAGGCCACGGCATGCTTGGTCAAATCATCATAAATCATCAAAGCATGACCACCCTTGTCGCGGAAATATTCGCCCATAGCTGTACCCGCATATGGCGCCAAATAGAGTAGAGGAGCGGCGTCACTTGGACCAGTCGCTACGACGATAGTCTGCTCCATCACACCTTCTTCTTTGAGGCGCTCAACTAAGCGAGCAATCTTTGATAGCTTCTGACCAACAGCAACATAGACATTGATAACATCTGACTTTTGCTTAGCCTGGTTGATCATCGTATCGATAGTCAAAGCAGTCTTACCAGTCTGGCGATCACCAATGATCAACTCACGCTGACCGCGACCAATCGGAAACATCGCATCGATAGCCATGATACCTGTCATCAAAGGCTCATGAACAGATTTACGCCCCATGACACCGATAGCAGGACGCTCAACTAAGCCGCGTGATTTGGTCTTGATCTCTGGACCGCCGTCAAGTGGGCGACCTAGCGGATCAACTACACGACCGAGTAACTCTTCACCAACTGGCACATCAAGTACCACACCCTTTCGGGTAACTTTGGCACCAGCTTTTACAGAAGCTTCACCACCTAAAATAACTGCGCCAATTTCATCCTCCATGAGGTTAAGGGCAAAAGCTTCAACTTTCCCACTCGGCGTCTCAATCTCTAGAACCTCACTATAGCCAGCCTTACTGAGACCATGCACCCAAGCCACACCGTCACCAACACGAATAACAATTCCAGCGTCCTCCAAGCCGTCTGCCGACTCAAGGCGAGCAATTGCATCGCGTAGATTTTTTGATAATTCCGTTACATCTATCTTGCTCATACTTCTCCTCTATATTTTTGCTGTCTTCAGAGCTGTTAGTTGTTTCGCCAAGCTAGCATCAAGCATTTGAGTCGGCGTGATAATTCGACATCCACCAATCAGTTCTGGGACCAACACTTGGTTTATGTGGACCTTTTTACCAGCAAACATCTGCTCGACTTGATTCCTTGTGCCAGCGTCAAGATCTCTTGCCACCTCTATAGTTACCACAACTTCTCCAGCCTCCGCTAGATATGTTTCGATATCACGAACGATGAGTTTTAGTTCACGCTGTCGCCCTTCCTCGACGCTCCGCCACATATCGTGCCAATTGCCTCCGAGACAGCTTAACTGACATAGCCTATTTAGCCCCCTTGATAGCTCGACGGATCAACTCTCCGTCTTTTTTAGTATCGATCTTTTCATCTAAAATCTTTCCGGAAGCCATAGCTACCAGCTCCAGAGTCTCTGACTGCAAGGCTTTTCTGGCGGACTCTACCTCACGCCCAATCTCATCACGAGCTGACTTTAGTAGCGACTCTGTCTTGGCTTCAGCTTTTTTGTGCGCATCATCTGTCAATTGCAAGGCGTCATCCCTAGCAGTCGTGACTATGTCTGCCGCCTGACGCTTAGCTTTGTCGATTAGTTTAGCTGCCCTAGCTTCTGCCTCAGCTGCATGCTTTTCAGCTTCCATAGCAGCATCAGCACTAGCTCGGATATCTTGCTCGCGCTTATCTAGCATGTTAGCTAACGGCGGATAGACAAATTTCTTCAAAATCCATAGCAAGATCAAGAAAGCTACGCTCTGTAAAATTAGTAACTTCCAGTCAATCCCTAGGCTCGAGAATAAATCTCCGCCAGAGTCAGAAGAGCCTGCTGTTGCAAATTGTATCAATATATTTTCCACGAAAACCCCTGGAAAATTACATTACCTTGCCGACGATTGCAACGATGAAACCGATGATAGCCAAGGCATCAATAAATGAAATACCCAAGATCATCATTGTGCGTAGGTCGTTGATCTTTTCTGGGTTTCTACCGGCTGCGTTCATGGCAGCGGCGGCAACCATGCCAGCGCCGATAGCTGCGAAAGCTGCTGGTGCTGCGTATGCTAGAGAAAAAGCTAGTGATTCCATTTTGTTATTGTCTCCTTATTATTACTTAGTTTACTTTTATGAGTTATCACGCCCTAAAGCTAATTTATTATCAGCAGGGGAGTGATCGTCTGAAGATGCCTCGTCGCCGTGATGGCTTAGGCCAAGAGAAATAAACACCACTGAGAGCATAAAGAATATATATGCCTGGATACCACCGATAAACAGCTCAAATATATAAAATGGCTGTAAAGCTAGCGGTGAAACAAACTGTGTCAAGTAGGCAATCATGATCAACAAGACCTCGCCAGCCAAAACATTACCAAACAAACGAAAGCTAAGCCCGAGTAGCCTCGACATTTCTGCCACAAGCTCTAAGATACCAACAAACGCCATGATTGGATCTTTTAAAGGGTTAAAGAAATATCGGCCTAGGTTTCCCTTGAGGCCGAGATATTTCACTGCATAAACCTGAGCGGCGATGATAGTGATGATAGCTAGTGCGAATGTCATATTTAGGTCAGCTACGCCACCGCGGAACATCGGCGTACCGCCAACTGTGATAGGACCGACGAACGGCAAAAGCCCTAGCCAATACTGAGCAACCACAAAAAAGAATATCGTAATAGCCAGGGGAGCGACCCTCTTAGCCCATTTCTCATCGGGGATAACCGTCAAGACAGTTTTATATAAACCTTCAAAGGTCCAGCTCATCAGCCTGGTCATGAAGTTGGCTTTCTTTTTGCCTGTAGCCGCATCACGAGTGCGGAACATCATCCACACCAAAACAATTAGACCCAATAGCCCGAGCAGGTGAGAGTTGGTGACACTGACGCCAGCTAAATTAAATATCTCTTCTGCCTTAACAGATATATGTGGGCCTGCTGCAGCCACAAAATTCATCATCTCTTTGACCTACCTTCTCTTTTTAGGCCACTAATTTGTTTTTTTACCAACAGGTAAGCACCAGCAAATCCTAGCAAAATACCGACAGTCATTAGCCATGGCTTGGTGCTAAGTTGACCGTCTAGCCATACACCGACCAGTGTCAAACCGACCGACGGCACAAACATCCGCCAAGTAGTATCCCCAATAGTACCGATCAAGCTCATCACTGTATCGGCATCAGGAATAGCTCCCGCTTCAGACCTCTTCTTCATTACCTTTCACTATACCACCTTCTAGCCTATACTGTCTAGAGTATGCCGAGAAGAAATTACACGAAAAAACGACCCAGCTCTAAATGCCCAGCTAAATATTTGTCGACAAAAAGCTCGCTTCCCAACCCAAAAACAAGCCCGATACGCCGCCGAAACGAGGATGCTCGCTGACAATGGAGTAGACTTAAGCTCTTATCATTGCTCCATATGCCGAAAATGGCACATCACAAGTAAAAGTATCAGGTGATAGATGAGGCGCAGACCTAAAATACAGTTCGATGAGATTCACTCTTTACTGGAGTTAGAGCGTCGGTGGTAGTGCCGTCACCTATCTGGCCAAACTCATTGTACCCCCAGCAGTACACTGAAAGCGATGTAGTAATAGCGCAAAAATGAGAATTTCCACCTACAATCCTACGAACTTCTTTGCCCTCAAGTCCACCGTTAACTTTTATGGCATCGCTCGCGGGGCGAACATTTAGATAACTAGATTCTGGGGTGGTCGACCCCAACTGCTGCCTCGTACCGCTACCTTTCTGCCCAGGATAATCATAGCGATTTCCCTGGCCCAGTTGGCCTCGGTTGTTATACCCCCAGCAATAAACGCCTGCTTCAATACCTTTTGAAGCATCTCCCTCAACCAATACACAGCCCGCCGAATCTACTAAAGCGACGTCTTTGATATTGGCATCGACAAGAGGCCCCTTATTGATAATCCTTGTTGGGGTTGGAACCACGCCTCTCTCGCGGATTTTTGCGTCTTTCTTTTCACTGGAATCCGCCGAGGCACTATCACCCCGTGTGACAACATCTCCAGAATCAAGTTGCCAGTTTATTTTAGATTTATCGGTTTTTTGATTTCTTCCCCAACAATACAGCCTCCCACCATCCTCGGAAAAACTACTGACCGCACAAGCCATGGCATTATTTGTAGCAATTTTTGAAGCATCTGTCAGATCTACAACTTTCGATTCATTATTAACAACAACAGCGGTCTCTGCGCGAACACTCTGAGGTGAAGTCACTCCCGTGCCACGTTGCCCAGACGTGTTCAGCCCCCAGCATCGAATCTTGCCCTTATTTATAGCACAGGAAAAATTAGCAGACACACTGGCGATCTGCGACACGTACTCAAG
>CAZAOX010000039.1:0-5761 GCA_964486985.1 uncultured Candidatus Saccharibacteria bacterium | reverse complement strand
TATGAAAGTCCGACATCTGATTCTTTCCGTAGCTCATCTCTCGCCGCTTTTGTCTATTTTGACAAAAACGGCATATTCCAGGGTGCAGTCATCAAGGTGTGCGGTAACCCAGTCAGGGCTACTGCTGTGAAGCCTAAGCCTGAGCCTAAAAAGATAAAAGTTTGCCGACTAAAAGATAAGAAATACCCCGTAACCATCAAAGAGACTGAATTTGATTCAAAGAAGCACTCGATGGACCCTGAAGACTGCAAAGAAGCCATCATTCCTGATACCCCGGGCGTCTCAATCACTAAGAAAGTCGATTCTGTAGACTTCAAGCAAGTTGAAATTGGCGAGATATTTACTTACCAAATCAAAGTAGCAAACACTGGTGACGTTGACCTAAAGGACGTTCTAGTCACCGACAAGGCTCCAGCAGGTGTGACATTACTAGAAGCTAGCCACGGCAAGGTGACTGACAACAACTGGAGCTACACCATTCCAGAGCTAAAAATTGGCAAATTTGCTAACTTTACTATCACCGCTAAAGTGGCTGAGTATATCGAAGGTAAACTAGTCAACACCGCTTGCGTTGATGCACCAAGCGTCCCAGGCAATCCTGACGACTGCGATGATGCAACGGTAGCAGTAGATAAGCCAGAAGCTGAAGACATGGTAGTCTGTCGGCTAGAGGACAATACTTATCCTGTGACTATCAAGAAAGATGAGTTTGACCCAGAGCTATACTCTACAGATCCAGCTGATTGTGCAGTAGAAGAAGAGCCTGAAGATGTAGAGGAGCTACCTCAAACTGGTGTTGCAGACGGCATACTGAGCAGTCTTGGACTAGGTAGTCTAGTCACTACCACTCTGGCCTATGTCGCCAGTAGACGAAACGGCCTAATTGGCTAAGCAAGGCTGACCGCCCTAAATTCTCGAGGCGATTAGTCTCTAACTTATGAAAATCCTCCACCTATGCGTGGAGGATTTTTGTGCTGGGTGCCTATCGCTATGTTATAGTTAGAATTATTATGGCTAAATCAAAAAAGAAGCGTAACAAAAAATACTCCGGTGCAGACGCCAGTAGTAACCGCCCAAAGATAACTAAAGTTCAGGCGGTTAGTCGATCAAAGCCGGGACAGTGGCTATACGAGAGAAAACGCCTCATCAAACCAGTAGGCATAGCTGTTGTTGTTATTCTGGTAATCGTCCTAATCGTCTCGGGAATTATCAGCCTTTTTTAGGTGTCTTTGATGGAGGAGCTGGCAAGCTAAAGCCAAAGGTGCTGCCTTTATTTTCTATTGATTCAAAAATTATCTCCCCACCGTGTGCAGTAATGACTTTTTTGGCCAAAAACAAACCAACACCAGTACCATCTGGACGTCTTTTGCGAGCATTTGAGGCTCTGTAAAATTTTGTAAATAAACCAGCTTGCTCCATTTTTGGGATGCCAATGCCCTGGTCAACCACCTTAAATAGGATCTTATCCTTCGAACAAGATAAGCTAACCTTTATAGTTGATTTAGCAGGAGAATAGTAGATGGCATTATCGATAAAGTTCAGTACTACTTGACGGACCTTCTCTTCATCGAGCTTCACGGATGGAGCATTTTTACATAAGTCCACTTGCAATTTCAAATCATACTGCTTAGCAACAACATTGAGCATTTGTAACTGCTCCTTGACAATATCAGACAAGTTACAATCTCTCTTCTCTATGACAAATTTGCCCGTCTGAAGGCGTGAGACATTTAGAAAATCATTGATTAGAGACACCATGCGCTCGCTCGATAGGAAAGCCTCGGAAAGAACAGTTTTTTGAGTGTTAGTTATCTTGCCTAGATCTCCCTGAAGGATCATATCAAGATAGCCCTTGATACTGGTCAGTGGCGTTCTAAGCTGATGAGACGCCATAGAGATAAACTCGTTCTTAGCCTCATCGAGTCGCTGAAGCTGACGATTGTTTGAGCGAAGTTCAGCTGTCGCTTCATCGACTCGCCCCTGTAAAGACTCATTGAGATCGCGAATCTCTTCGACTGAAAGCGAATTTTGGACTGCAATAGTCAACTCATTGGCGATAGATTCAAGAACCTTGATATCTCGCATCGCATATCCACGGCTTTTATGTTCACCGATGAATAAAAATCCTATAGCCTGTTTTTGTAGGATGAGGGGCAGAACGATTTTAACCTGATAGCTCTGCAAAATCCTAATTATCTTTTCATCCTCCAAACGCTCTAGCATAATTACTTCAGGCGACTCGTGATTTTTAAGATAATATTTTTCTAGACTTTCAACATCTACATCAGGAATACGTACTTTCTTTCCTCCAGACTGACCAAGCACCCCTCTGCCAGCTATATAGAAAAAGGCCTTTTCTGAACCCAAGGTAGTAGTGATATAAGAACTCGCCTGCCTCAAGAGCAACCTCAGGTCAGTATCAAATGACAATATCCTACCAAACTCACGCAAAAACACCTCACTGCTATAGTCACTACGATAAAATAAATTATTAGTTAAACGGTCAAAAAACTGTTTGATTGGCTGGAATATCAAAGCCAATACTAGCGCTAAAACGACACTTATTGGGCTAAAGCTCACCCCGTCAACAATATCGCCCTTAAAGAAGAGGAGTGAAAAAGCGTAGGCTAACCCAATATACACGACCGCCATGAGCCCTATGGTAAGTATGTATCCAAGGCTTCTTATCGCTGCCAGACGTATATCAAAAAGCCCATGCCTAACAATTGAATAGCCGACACAAATCAAAAAGAACACTGGATATATTGGTGTCAAAAAGACGAGATGCGTCCAGCCGAAAAGCATTGGCAAAATAATACTTACCACTAACGCAAAAAATAGTGAGGGTAATGTTCCAATCATCAGCAATCTATATTGCATATTACGCCTATAGTCCGACCGATGAGCAACCCACCCTCTCAATAGCCGCCCAAGACTAAGTACTAATACTGTTACAAAATGTATTACAAATAACAATATACCAGGGCCTACAACTGGCGTTATAGACTCTGCACCCTGCTCAACACCTACAAGATAGATATCCGTAGCATGGAGAGCTATCGTGAATAACGTAATAAACATGACAGCCCTTTCTCTTTTCGTTGTTATCGGATCAGTATAGTCAATATAACGAAATAGTAAGTATACTAATACGACTAAAATAGTCGTAGTCGCCATAACAACTCGAACGCCAAGCTCTTGCACGTCCAAGCTAACACCATAAATAGACAGATAATTAAATATGGTCATAATTGTTAGGTCGACTGAAAGAATGAAAAATACTATGTGTGTTGCACTTTTTTTATGCTGGGCGAGAACAAAAAAACCAGCGATAAGACTAAGCAGGGCTGTGATTACAGTAACTAGTAAATATTGTTCGCTAACCATTTCATTAATTAGTATATCAAAGAACTAATTAACAAAAATATCACCGAGTATAACCAATCAGTTCTTGCAATGTTCTTACTGCATGAGGCAGCCCATCAGGCGTCCTCGTGCCCCAAAGCTTTCGCCCTAACCTAAGCCTATATCTTCCACTTTTTATCTTGTCAGGCTGCAAAAGAATAGCTCTTATAGCCTCCACAGACAAACCTGCAACAGCTAAAGATGTTGAATACAGCTGCGGATTACCGGTCGTATCACGCCCTATGCTCATGACGGATTCAATAAGCCGTGGGCTAGCGTTGGTCACGCCCACCAATCTGGTCGTAGCCTTTCTAACTTCACTATCAGTAGGCTCAGCACCCAGGCTATCGAGCAACCTTCTCGAAACCTTACCTAGAAATGGCCTTACTCTAGCCTCGGTATCATATCTTTCTATGTCGATCATAGCGTTATGGCCAGCATCAGTCCCCATGAGCACTGGGACTGGATCATGTCTTTCTGACGCGTAACGCCTAATTGCGTACTTTGTTGAAATATTATCGACCTCCTCAACTATAATACTCAAGTCTTCTATACTATCGAGCAATTTAGGCGACCGATCAGTAAACCCACCACGTTCATGCACCTGATGTATATATGGATCAATCTCACTAACCACCCTGCCCACCCAATCAACCTTTGGTGTTCCAACATCTTTAAGATTTGCTGGCATTCTGTTTAAATTAGTCGGATCAATAACATCAGGGTCTCCTAGTATATATTTATCACCGACACCAGATATGGCAAGAGAGATTAGGATATTACTACCAACACTCAAACCATATGCTGCAATCGTAGCCCCTCCTAAAATCCGGTGCTCTTCTGCAGTAAATAGATTCCTATTTCGTTCAGTGCGGATTAAAAGCCAATCGTCTCTATCTGGATACCTTCTAAGTTCATTAAGCCATGGAAAATATACCCACTTGCCGTACTCCCAATAACCATCACCGCTTAGAATGCTCTTTATATACTCCTCTCTCCCCAATCCGCATTCTGCCGACTCTGGGTGCTCTATGCTAAACATGCTGCTCACCAAGGCGGGCGCTCTATCAACCACTTCGACGCCGCCGTCCAATAAACCCTCAAATCTGCACTGGTGCTTAGTATTTGATAAATCAAAAACCTCTGGCTGCACCCATGCCCGATTTTCACTTGTTTCTGTCGCCAATCTTAAAGCGCTACAAATACGGTCTGTACTCATCAGCCCCTCTCAACAGGTTGGATTTTCATAAAACTTAATGTTCGTTTTCGCACACTCGACCCATCAGCCTCTAGGTTGTCCATCACTTGGCTAGGTATAATGTAAGTCAGTCTAAATTTAAGATCTGGATCCAGTAGTTTTTGAGTATCCCTGTTATTAACAGCTAAACTTACAGGCTCACCAATAGACTTAATAACTCTACCCCCAAACATCATTAAGAGGCTATGGTATGCCTGCTCAACAAATTGCGCAATCCACATCTGGTCCGAAGTGCTGCTATGCACTAAATGACGAATGAGCTTAAGGTTAGCAAGTCTACTATTACCGCTTAGTGCGCACAGTTCTACTACAGATTGAATACCAAAATATTCTATATGCTTTTGAATCGGTAAGCTAAATCCCGGTGGTAATCCTTCATGCCCAGTCCTATAGAACTGTGAGCCCTTTAACCCTCTCGCGCCCAAGCCTCTAACTCTCAGAGTTCCGACCCCGCAATCGGGCGAATCTTCTTCCAGTAAATAATATGTGACTAAATCCCCTCTAGCCTGGTCGATACTATCGATAAGAGGAGTACCTGGGCCTCCTGGCTGAGCTTCAGGTGTTACATAACCTCTCCCTACATAATCATCACCGTGTATTCCGTGAACCTTATTAGCTAAGATTGGGTTATCTACATCATTAAACTTATAGAGACTATATCCCTCCCTTTCAGGATATGAGGTATAAGAGTGGGGATTATGCTGGGTCATTCGTTTTATTATATCATATTTTTAGTTAACTACAACTTTAGGCCCACATCCCACTCCCAATCTTTCCACTCTAGATACAAAAACATAAAATGAGACATCAGCACCCTCGTTTGGTTAAATGGTGATGGGAGTGTCTGGACAATTGAGGCTTAGTACGCAATCTCCTCATCCTTCATCCATAAGTGCTGTGATATAATACAAACTATGACTAAAATCGCAATCATCGAAGACAATGTCACTATCAGCCAAATGTACCGCATAAAATTTGAAGCGGATGGATTCGATGTACGGATGGCAGACAATGGCAGAATTGGCGTTGACCTCGTTAAATCCTTCAAGCCAGATGTTATCCTGCTTGACATACAGATGCCTGAAATGGATGGTGCTG
>CAZAOX010000038.1:0-6309 GCA_964486985.1 uncultured Candidatus Saccharibacteria bacterium | reverse complement strand
ACCCATCTATATATAGATAATGACAGGTTTCTATCTGTATCATAAGTACACCAAAGCCATATATTGCAAAAGATCTGGCCGCAGCGAGATGGCCCAGTCCTTAATCATTCAGCAACAAGTCCTCGCTTGTAGTAAAATTCGCTATTAGGTAAAATAGTATCACAATCAGCCAAGGAGAGCGTCCTCATTATGATAAATCACACGACCCACAAACCAACGGATAGCGGCTTCACGCACCCCGCACTAAGCGTCCAAAAGGATAAGCCTCTTATCTATACTGCAATGTCGAAACATCTTTTTTATTTTCGTATGTTCATATCTGTCTTTGTCCTTGAGCGTAGCGGGGTGCCACTTAACCCCTTTATGACATTCGATTACTTTTTGCTAGACAAAGTAGATCGTAACCTTATTCGCGAAGGTAATAACAATTTAGTGAAACGTAGTGATGAAGTATGGGTCTTTGGCGCTGTCAGTAACGGCGTACTAGCCGAAATTCAAATTGCCAAAAAGCTAAACAAGCCCATTCGGTACTTTAAAATCAAAAAACCTCATAAAATTATTGAGATTCAAAAAAGCGATATAGCTCTAGAGGACGATATCGCTGAGATGAAGCATCTTATTTGATAACCACTACCCCATAGGCTGCGGGTTGATTATTTCTCTTCTTTATTTATACTTACCTCTATGGATAAAAATATCATTATAGTTGATGAAAACGATGAAGTCATAGGCTTTAAAAAGCGAAAACTAGTTAATCACCCACACGAAATCTATCGAGTATCTGCATTGTGGATTACGAACTCAAAAAATGAAGTCCTATTAGCACAAAGATCTTTAGCCGAAGACAGCGACCCAGGCGCATGGATGATGGCCTCTGCGGGCACAGTAGAGGAGGGTGAGACTTACGAAAGCAACATCTACAAAGAGGCCGAAGAGGAGATCGGCCTAACGGGAGTAATTTTCGAACTGGGCCCAAAGATAAGAATGCATGGCAATAGAAGCTATTTCGTACAATGGTTTACCGTTAACCTAGACATAAGTATAGACAGCCTCGCCCTCAACAAATCAGAAGTTACTGCTGTAAAGTGGATACCGTTAAACGAACTAGTAAGAGACGTCAACGAAAACCCACAAAACTATACCGAAGGGTTTGCCCACGAGTTGAAGCTTTTCATCTAGAGAAGACCTGGGCCACAGACTAGACTGCCCGCAGGGGCAGCCTGGACAACCTATCTAAGCACAGAGTATACTTAATTACATGAAGAAAATTACCTCCATAAACATCACCCCCCCAGCAAACCTACTCTCTGACCATCCAAGGGCTAATTCTGCTCTTTGCCGGAGTCGGAGTTTTTAGTAGTATATTTGGCGATCATCAGGCTAATTTTTCATACGCGGCAATCATCGCCTACCTACTGACCATCGTTCTCCACGAAGCTATGCACGGAATCGGCTTCTTAATCGTAGGTGCTAAACCGAAGTTTGGAGCTGGATTTACGGGTGTAATGCCCTATGCCTACGCGACATCAGACCGACAGATCAGTGTAGGCAAGATGTTATTTGTCGCTTACCTGCCGTTTGTCTCCCTGTCGGTTATTTTCATCGCCTTAGCATACGCTTTCCCCCAATACTACACTTGGTTTTTGGTTGGATTTGTTGGTAATTTCAGTGGAGCTATCGCTGATCTTTGGATAGCTGGAAAGATGTTTCAGTTTTTGAAGTTTAATAACGTTTTAGTCCAAGATACTAAAATAGGTTTAGACGTCTACTCTAGCGACCCTGGCCTAGCTAAGCTGATTAAGAAACAGGATGAAAAAACAGAGGACAAAACTCCATTCTATAAGACATGGGTAGTAACTACTTTTTCGCTACTAGCGATTCAGCTAATCGCCCCCGTGATCATGATGTGGTTTGGCTTCAAGGGGTCATTTACTTTCGGCAGCCAGTTCTTTAACCTATTTGTTGCCAATGTAGCTGACGATGGCTTCTTTTTTCAGCTCGAACTCCTCTCGCCTATTTTAGCTGGAGGTTTAACAGCCCTAGTCTACACGCTAGCTCTACGTTTTCGTAAAAAGTAGGAGTATACTGTACCTATATGAGTAGTCAATTTGATAGGATATGTCAACAAATTTTAGCCGATCCGGCCAATAGGGAAATGCAAGACAAGGGCTATGCTCCACTCTATTCAGCGGATGGCGGTGCAAAAATCGTTATCATCGGCCAAGCACCTGGATTGAGGGCACAAGAATCTATGAAGCCATGGGATGATGCTAGTGGTGACACCCTCAGAGGCTGGCTCGGTGTGACCAAAGAGCAGTTTTACGACCCGAACATCATTGCCCTGCTACCTATGGATTTTTACTACCCTGGCAAAGGTAAGTCTGGCGACTTGCCACCCAGAAAAGATTTTGCGCCCAAATGGCATCCGCAGCTATTAAAACTGATGTCTGAAACAAAACTAACGATATTGATTGGCGCCTATGCCCAAAAACATTACCTAGGCAAAAGTGCTGAAAGAAATCTCACTGAAACGGTTAGAAATTTCCAAAACTATCTACCAAAATACTTTCCGCTAGTTCACTCTAGCCCCCTAAACTTTCGCTGGCAAGCCAAAAATCCATGGTTCAAAACAGACGTACTGCCCGTTCTTAAAAAAGAAGTTGAAAAAGCCCTAAAAGACTAATTTTGGAGCCAAGGCTCTGAGCCGTCAATGATAATAGGTCCAGTTATCTGCCCAGTCACAATCATCTCTGCGATAGGTAATTCGAAACGCTGAGCAACAAGTCGCTTAACTGGACGAGCTCCAAACAATGGATTGTAGTCTTTTTGTAGCAAAGTAGCGAGAGTCTTGTCCGTGACCTGAAACTTTATACCCTTAGATGACAGTTTACCCTGGAGTTTTTGCAACTCACGCTTTGCGATATTGATAAGTTGCGAGACTGCAAGGGGCTGATAAACTAGCACTGCATCAAAACGATTTATAAACTCTGGCCTAAACTGTTGAAGCAGTAACGGCATCAGCGTATCGCGCAAAAACTCTGGATCAGCAATATCCGCACCAGCCAATGCAGCGTTGACTATCTCATGAGAGCCGATATTTGACGTCGCCAGGACCATCGTATGTGTAAAATCAACAGTTTTACCTTTCGAATCAGTCAACCTACCATCGTCAAGTAATTGTAAAAACATATCGAACAATTTTGGATGAGCCTTCTCTATCTCATCAAGCAAAACTAACGAATTTGGCTGACGATCGACCGCCCCAGTCAGTTGACCACCCTCTTCATAACCGACATACCCTGGAGGCGCACCAGTCAAGCGCACTGCTGTGTGCGCCTCGCTGTATTCACTCATGTCCAGGCGAACCATGGCTTTATCGTCATGATAAACCAGGTCTGATAGCGTCTTAGCAGTTTCAGTTTTACCGACACCGGACGGCCCAAGGAGTAAAAACGAGCCACGTGGCCTAGTTGCATCCCCAAGGCCAAGTTCCGCGTTCATGATAGTTCGGCTAATCGTCTTCATGACCGGCAGTTGACCCACCACCCGGCTATTCAAATTATGTTCAAGGTTTGCTAAATCAATACCACTCTGAGCATTTAGACCAGTTATAGGGATTCGTTCTCTTTCAGATATGATTTCTTCAATATCGCTTTTGGTTATCTTCTGCTTATTTTCAAAGGCAAACTTAACCAAAGCTTCCTCAAATAACCTCAGAGAAGCATCCGGCAGCCCCCTGCCCCGCCCGTATTTACCACCAAGTTCAACTGTCGCCTCGATAGCCGACTCCTCGATATCCACACCCTGGGTAGTGGCGAAGTTTTCAACTATCTGTTTAATCTTAGGCTCATCCAACTGCTCAACCTCTAATGGGGAAAATATCCTGCCAAAGATATAATCATCACGAAAAGTCCGTGCATAAGCAGTCTCGGTAGTACTGACGATTAGATATACATTTGGGTTTTTGGTAATCGTCTGAAACAACTCTCTTGCCAACTCTAGCCGTGACGGGTCATCAACCGAAAGCAACTGAATGTCCTCGATAACTATGATCGCCTCGTCTAGGCCCCTGATAGCCTCATCCATCGCCTCATAGAAGTTTCGAGGATTTTCACCAGATATAAACAGGTTGATAATCGGTGAAGTTTCAAGTTCATACATCTTACTTGGCAAGTGCGGCAAGGCTCCTTCACGAACAGCGGTCGATAGCATCGAAACAAGGGTACTCTTGCCAACACCAGGTTCACCGATGATAGCCACATGGTGATTTGTTGGCCTATACATTATCTGAACCAATTGACGAATCGTCTTATCGCGACCAATCACCTCAGGCAAAACTTCATCTTTTGTCAACAGATTTTTAAAATTAACTGAAATCATGCCCTAGCTCCTACAGTTATAGTAGACTGCTTATGGCTACGCCGAGCTAGATTAGAGGAATCAAACCAAACCATAAGGTCGTCACCGTCAGAGCTATTATTAGATGTAAGCTTCTTTGGAGGCATACCTAGTCTCTTAAGGAGATCCAGATTCTTGAACTGCCCTATCAACTCTTGGCTACCCCTAATCAATTCAACTCTAACCTGAGTATTAGTATCTAGCGGAGTCGTCGACTTTACAGCCTCCTTAGCAAACTGCTGTTGATCTACTGCATCTAACGCGTCAGTAATAGGATCAACTGTGCCTTTTCCTACAGTATCGCTACTTGTAGACACAGTTTCTCTATAAGTGACCCTTTTCCCCTGATCAGCTACAGTTTCCTGAAATACCTCATCTACTCTCTCCTGAAGAGCAGATTTTTGACACACCACCACCTCAGCCGCCCCCTCGCCACCCCTTCTAGCAATTTCAGACCTCTCTTTAGTTATGACTACCCCCTCGGCGCCTATTATAGCAATCTCGGGCTTCTCAGATTGCTTTGAGCCTCTAATATCATTTTGGGACTTCTCAGCTGGGTGCACCTTTACCACACTTTCAGACCTACTTGGCTGTTGAAGAGGTTTTATATAGTCTTCGATTTGAGGTTTCGACACCTTTTTGCTACCAATAACAGTTCCATCAACCTGACCACTCACAGCTAGTGGTTCCGCCTGTCGCTTACGACTCACGACTCTCTTCTCAGCCCGTACTTCATTACTGAGTGTCACGGTTTTCGCCTCATCCGACTCTGTCGAACCTGCAGATTCAAACGAACCAACTGCCTTAGAAGCAGGCTGATTGGGTATTTCATTTTCACTAGCTCCGCTAAACGATATTTTAACATTCGGAGAGCGACGCGTATTGTATCTTGTCTCGCCACGAGTGGACCCTTTGTCGCTCGTTATCGTGCCCTGCCTAGCCTCAATTACTACGTCGCCTATGGTGACTTCTACTGGCGTAGTCACATTCTCTAGAGTTGGGATTGCGACCTCTTGGAACCTCTCGGATTTTCTATCAACTGCTGCCGTTTCATTTGATGTATTAGGATCTACCCGTTGAGACTCTACGGCCCTCGACTTATTTGTTGGATGGGTTGTCTGCTGAGCCTCACGCAGAATGTTTGATTGGCTTTTTTGACTATCTCGACTATTAGTGTCAACAGGGTTTACTCGTTGAGACTCTAGTGCCCTCGATCCATCTATTGGATAAGACTCTTCCGATCCACTGCCGCCACCGTCAGTACCACCCGGCCTGTTAGAAGACGCTCTACGTCTAGATTCTTTAGGTGGCACTAAAGGCACATCACTACCAAAGGACTCAGCTCTCGGAGCGTGCCCACTAGACTTAGTTTCAGTTATCGGCTGACTGCTGGGCTCTAGTCCAGTATTCCTCTTTTTAGAACCCCCGCCCCCGTATTTAGCGTCGCCTCTCTCTGATAAAAGATTACCGCCATCGGCCTCGTAAGAACCGTCAAGAAGTCCTTTTTTGGCATCATCAGATCCCTCTGCCTGCTGACCAAGAAGCTCTTTTCTATCTTTACTCGTATTCTCTTCTTCCTTTTCCTTGTCATTAGAAAAAGGGTCAACAGTTGGTTTCTGATCGGCATTAAGCCGCTCATTCACCCCATCAGGAGCACTCTCCTCGCTCTCTTCTTCATCTTTCTCCTCAGGGGGAATAGACGCACTTGCAGCCTTAAAGATAAGGATATGCTCACCGTCCTGCTTCCAAATCAACGTCACGATCTGGAAGGAAACCTGCACCACTCCATCTGCATCAGTCATAATTACCGTTTCGACCTCAGATGACCCTCCCCCAGATTCTAATAAACCCTCGACTAACGCCTCTTGGCCACCATGAAACTCCAAAGTAAACTGCTCTACGTTACCAGAC
>CAZAOX010000037.1:0-6641 GCA_964486985.1 uncultured Candidatus Saccharibacteria bacterium | reverse complement strand
GATGACGGAGTAAATTTCAAGTCACACCTCGATGGTTCGATGCATCGTTTTACCCCTGAGTTTTCGATGCAAGTTCAAGCTGGCATCGGTGCTGATATCACCTTTGCTTTCGATGAACTAACCTCTCTAGTAGACCCTTATGAGTATCAGGTTGAAGCCCTGAAGAGAACTCACTTTTGGGCAGAACGAAGCTTAGCTGAAGCCAAGAGGCTGAGAACTGAACGTCCTGAAAAGCCATACCAGGCCCTATTTGGTGTTCTTCAAGGTGCAAATTATCAAGATTTACGTGAGGAAACAGCTAAATTCCTGGGTAATATGGACTTTGATGGCTACGGCATCGGTGGCGCTTTAGAAAAAGAACAAATGGCAGAGATCATCAATTGGGCAAACAACATCTTGCCAGAAAATAAACCCAGGCATCTACTCGGCATCTCAGAGCCAGATGATATATTTTCAGCGATAGAGCAGGGGATTGATACTTTTGACTGTGTCAGTCCGACCAGAGTAGCTCGTAACGGCTCGGCCTACACACCATTTGGCCGCGTCAATATGCGAGGGTTGAAGTACAAAGAAATGTTTGATCCGATCGATCCAGATTGCGGCTGCTACACTTGCAAAAACTATACTTCTGCCTACATCAACCATCTACTTAAAGCTAAAGAAAGTCTGGCTGGCACTTTACTATCTATCCACAACGAGAGATTTATTATCAAGCTCGTCGACGACATCAGACAGAGCATCTATGACGATTCATTTTACAAGTTTAGGGAATATTTTTTGAATCGATACTACGGTAAATCAAAATAAACTGTTTACAATATTTGATAAAATGGCTATAATTAAATTCATACGCCGTGAGGTCTTTTTTGGGACTGTACTCGGGTTAGATAATATTAATTAATTCTAAGGAGAATTATCGAAATGGCAGGAGTCTTTGACCGAAGCAAGCCACATGTCAACGTCGGTACTATGGGTCACGTTGACCACGGCAAAACCACACTAACCGCAGCTATCACAGCTGTTCTAGCGAAGCGATTACCAAGCGACGTCAACAAAAAAGTTGACTACGCGGCAATCGACAACGCACCAGAAGAGCGCCAGCGCGGTATTACCATCGCTTCTTCACACAACGAATACGAATCAGAAAAGAGGCACTACGCTCACGTTGATATGCCAGGCCATGCTGACTACGTCAAGAACATGATCACTGGTGCAGCTCAGGTTGATGGTGCTATCCTAGTTGTTTCAGCAGCTGACGGCCCAATGCCTCAGACTCGAGAGCACGTTCTATTGGCTCGCCAGGTTGGTGTTCCAAAGATCGTTGTTTTCCTTAACAAGATGGACATGGCTGATGCGGAGATGGTCGAGCTGATAGAAGAAGAGGTTCGTGAACTCCTAGAGAAGAACGGCTTTGACAAAGATGCTCCAATCATCAAGGGTTCAGCTCTCAAAGCTATCGAGGGCGAAGAGAAGTATGAAGATGCAGTTATGGAATTGGTTGAAGCTATGGACAGCTACATCCCAGAGCCAACTCGCGATCTAGATAAAGATTTCTTGATGCCTATCGAAGATGTCTTTTCAATTAAGGGTCGTGGTACTGTTGCAACTGGCCGTATCGAACTAGGTGTTGTTAAGCTGAACGACGAAGTTGAAATTGTTGGTATTCGCCCAACTCAAAAGACTGTCGTAACCGGTATCGAAGCCTTCAAGAAGCAACTTGACCAAGGTCAAGCTGGAGACAACGCTGGTGTATTGCTCCGTGGCATTGAGCGAGATGATATCGAGCGCGGTCAGGTGCTTGCAAAACCAGGCACAATTGAGCCACACACTGAGTTTGAAGCTGAAGTTTACATCCTCAAGAAGGAAGAGGGTGGCCGACACACTCCATTTTCAAAGGGCTACAAGCCACAGTTCTACTTCCGCACAACTGATGTTACTGGTGAAGTTGAGCTACCAGCTGACAAAGAGATGGTTATGCCTGGTGACACTGTGTCGTTCAAGGTTAAGCTACTCGCACCAATCGCTATGGAGCAAGGTCTGAACTTTGCTATTCGCGAAGGTGGCCGTACCGTTGGCGCTGGTGTTGTGACTAAGATTACTAAATAGTCTGATCTAAGCACTGAGTCTAAACCCCCGGTCTTTCGGGGGTTTGGTGTTTGTGATGTACAGCGATAGTACTAGAAATGAGAAACCCCGCCTACCAGCCAAACTGGTTGCGGGGCAACTCATGTTTGCGGGGCGGGGGAGTTACGAAGAGCATTCAGGACTGCCAGGTAGAACGGACATACTCGGTGCTACGTCAATATAGTGCGGAACTGTCACGTACACTATGTTCTCTCCGTCGCACATCTTGAGTATTGTTCCAATATATCTATCTCTGCCTCCGTAACCTCTAACAGACCTCCCCTCGTACACCATGACCCATCCGTCACGCGGGTCTTCGTTCACTCTAGCCTCGACAAGGATGCTAGGATCCGGAGATTCAGTAGTGGCGGCAGAGTCATCGGTGCACGCTGGGAGCAACCCAAGTGCAATCACTCCTACAACAGCCAGTACAGCCTTGATTACAGCGTTCATGCTGAGATTCCTATTCTTCTAGTTGTCTTGTGCTCCTCACACGACACTCAGGCACATAGTACCCAATAAATCTGGTGATTACAAGCATGAGCTTTTCGTGATAATATGGGATATATGTTATACAAAAGGAAAAACAGTGAATAAACAAAAAGCAATTATCATAGGTGTGGGGATGGTTGGCTCGACAGCCGCTTATACCCTAGCAATCAGTCAGGTGGTTGATGAAATAGTTTTAATTAGTAGGGAGCCAGAGAAGACATGGGGCCAAGCAGCAGACATCAACGACGCTATGGGTATCGAAAGTGGCGTCAGGATTCGCCCAGGCACGTATGAAGACATAGAAACTGACGATATCGTCATCATCACCGCTGGCACCAACCAGCAACCTGGCCAGAGTAGGATGGAGCTAACTCAGGTAAATGCCGACATTATGCGTTCCATTGTCAAGAATGTCATGGCTAGGAGTATCGAGCCGTACATAGTTGTAGTTTCAAATCCAGTAGATGTCATGACCTATGTCGCTCTAGAAGAATCGAAACTACCTCGGTATCGAGTATTTGGAACTGGGACTACTCTCGATACGTCCCGTCTCAAGTCCCATCTAGCAGACACCCTTGGAGTGAATAGTCGTGAGGTTGACGTTTATACTCTTGGTGAGCATGGTGATTCATCTTTTTCGACCATAGAAACCGCTCAAATTGGTGATATACCCCTAGAGGACTATCCTGGCTTTCAGCCCGAGATGGTAGAGGGCATCGAACAAAAAATTCGTGATCGAGCATATCGCATCATCGAGGCTAAGCAATCAACATACTATGGCATAGGTCAGGTGATAGCAAAAATTGTTTCTGCTCTCAGGCAGTCATCTGGCAGTGTCTTCCCCGTCTGCTCTCTTGTAAAGGGCGAGTACGGCTTGGACAATGTCGTGCTTGGACTGCCATCAGTCGTTAACTCTGACGGCGTAAAGATATTAGCTGGCTTTCCACTAACTGACAGGCAACGAATTGCCCTGGAAAAATCAGCAGAGGTTATCGGCGGGGCTATAGCGGGCCTGGAGTATAAAAATATTGACTAATTATGCAATATTTGCTATAATGTAGAGTGAACTAAATATAATATGTTCCGAGAACTCTACCAGACACTATAGGTGATTCGAGCGGAGGTTACGGAATTGAACAGGGGAGGCTTATGGCTAACACTCAAGGTATCAAAATTAGAATCAGACTAAAGGCCTACGACCACAAGGTTATTGATCAGTCTGCAAAGCAAATTATCGACACAGCACTCCGTACAGGTGCTGAGGTGGCAGGGCCTATCCCTCTACCTACTCGACGCAGCACTTATACTGTTGTTAAAAGTCCACATGTTTACAAAAAAGGTGGAGAGTCATTTGAGATGCGTGTTCATAAGCGCCTCATTGACATCACTAATGCTACGCCAAAGACTATTGATAGTTTACAAAATCTCAGTTTGCCAGCTGGGGTTGATGCTGAAATTCGTATGTAGAATCTCATCGTGGCACGATGAGTTAAAAAACTACGCCTGATGAGGCGTAGTTTTCTTATAGCTTTCGACAGAAAGACTATCTATTGATGGAAGTCGCTTCAAATTGACTACTAGAAATATTCATTTCATTAATCTGATCGTAAATCTCATAGATTTGAGCCTGTAGCGTGTATACCCACATGACGAATGCGACAGAGATAAGGGCTAAAATTAGCCAATAAATGGTCTGGACAGTAATCCTTACCTCCATGAACGGAACAGTTTCTTTGCAAGGAATAAATGATTTCATAACAGGCTTTTTTGGAGAGTTTCTCCTTGAGCGTGTAATTACTTTTTTTGTCGGTGTTTTGGTGGCAGTAGCCTTTGAGCTAGTGGTTTTCTTTTTCGGTGTTGACTTAGCCACCGTCTTTTTTGGTGCTGATTTAGCAGTTGTCTTCTTTTGTGCAGACATTTAACCCCTCCCTATGGTTGCTTACATAAAATGATTATATCTCTTGCACCAAATTAACACAAGCGACTTGCCATGATAGCTCATGGTTTGGTACTATATACAGAGAAGCTATGACTGTGCCAATACAAAAAAAACGAACTTATGCCAGAAACCGCTCGAAATCGAGTGAATTTTTTAGTCGCAAAGGCAATGAGAAGGTTTACGACAAGGAGGCCTTATTTTTCCTCAAACTAGTTCTTTTTATAGTCCTCAGTGCCTTTTGGATCCGTCTAAAGGACCCTATAGATGTCGGACCGTTGGTGATTCAGGCGATTCCTATCGGCTTAGTTATAGCTCTGCTCTTAGTCGTTCGTATCGAGAAGTACCAATTTAATCGTAAAATCTGGTACACTACTCTAATTTTAATGGCCATCCTTACCTCATTCACCCCAGTTGGCATCATTGTTTAAGCGAAGCCCCTGATAGCGTTTAGTTGGGGGATTTTCCTCTTGACATAAGACCTCTGTTCGTGATATCATTGTTAAGTAATTTACATTACGCGTAATATTAAAGTCTATTCTCTTGATGAATGAGCAGGTCTCCTAAAGGAGAAACCACACGTCATCAGGAGTATTTAAATGGGAGTGAGGATATAGTGAAAACACTTCTCGGTACCAAACTTGGTATGACCCAGCTCTTAGCTGAAGACGGCACAGCGACACCTGTGACGATTATTCAAGCTGGCCCAGTGACTGTAACTCAGGTAAAAACTGTCGAAAAAGACGGTTACAATGCAGTTCAAGTGGCGTATGGAGAGGGTAAGAACCTGAGCAAGGCCGTTGCTGGTCATGTGAAGCCAGCTCAAGTGACACCGAAACACCTTCGTGAGGTTCGTTTCGAAAACCTTCCGGAAGTAAAGATTGGAGACAAGTTTGATGTCTCTATTTTTACAGTCGGCGACAAAATCAGTGCCACTGGCACCAGTAAAGGCAAGGGCTTCGCTGGAACAGTCAAGCGCTACAACTTTAATACCAGCAAAGAGACACATGGTGGTAACGGCAACGTTCGACGACCAGGTTCTATCGGCTCAATGTACCCTCAGAAGGTCTGGAAAGGCAAGAAAATGGCCGGTAGAATGGGCGGCGAGCAGGTAACTGTCAAAAACCTAGAGATCGCCTATGTCGATGCTGAGACAAACCTCATAGGTGTTAAGGGCGCAGTTCCTGGCCCACGAAAAGGTTTGATTATCTTGGGAGGTAACGCGTAATGGCTGACAACATTAAACTTCCAGAAGAGATATTTTCAATAAATGTCGAAAGCCATGAGCTAGTTAAGCTAGCTTATGACAGCTCCTTAGCTAACGCCCGCCAATCAAGCGCTACTACTAAACGACGCGGTGAAGTATCTGGCGGTGGCAAGAAGCCATGGCGACAGAAAGGTACCGGACGAGCTCGTGTTGGCTCTAACCGTAGTCCGATATGGAGAGGCGGTGGCGTAACTTTCGGCCCATTGGGAAACGAAAACTATTCCAAAAAGCTTTCAACTCAGGCAAAACGAACTGCTGTTAAGCAAGCCCTATCTCTAGCCAACAAGTCAAAAAAGATTGTTGTTGATGAGATAAAAGCTACCGGAAAAACTGCAGATGTCGCTAAGTACCTAGCTGATAAAAAATTAGACAGGCGCGTACTGCTCGTAGTAGACGAAAAAACGCCAGCCTTGATGCGCTCAACCAACAACATCCAAAATGTACTGGTTGTTTCAGCAAAGTACTTGACCGTTTATCACATTTTAAATGCAGATCATATCGTCATCTGGCCAAGCGCACTACCAATGATCACCGAGTGGCTGTCAAAGGAGGTTAAGAAATGAAACTCCCACACATAATTCCTGTCATGAGTGAGAAGGCCTATTCTAGCAGTCATTCAAATGTTTATGTATTTAAGGTGCCACTAGGCCTCAACAAGAACGAGATTTGGCAAGCTGTTGAAGAACAGTTCGGCGTAACTGTAGTCAACATTAAAACCCTAGTCCAAGACGGCAAATCTGTACGTTACTCACGTGGCAAGGGCCGATATCCGGGCACTACTTACCGTAATGACTTCAAGAAGGCTTATGTGACGCTTAAAGA
>CAZAOX010000036.1:0-6700 GCA_964486985.1 uncultured Candidatus Saccharibacteria bacterium | reverse complement strand
GTGCCGTCTTCGAGAGTTTGAAAGTCGATAACTACGCACTTTGGGGTGCCAATCTCGTCTTGACGACGATAACGCTTGCCGATATTGCCGTTGTCATCCCATTCACAAACATACTTACTAGACAGCTCCTTGAAAATTTCTCGAGCTTTCTCAACCAGCTCTGGCTTGTTTTTCAGTAGTGGAAATACAGCCATATCAACCGGAGCCAACTCCGGCTTCAGCTTGAGAACTACTCGCTTATCGCCATTTTCGGCCTCCTCTTCGGTATAGGCATCCGACAATACCATCAAGAAAGCTCGCCCAAGACCCATTGATGTTTCCAATATCCATGGAATGTACTTTTCACGCGTCTGCGGATCGGTGTACTCAAGGTTGGTGCCTGAAAACTTAGTGTGCTGTGACAAGTCATAATCACTACGATCATGGATACCCTCAACCTCATCAAAACCATAACTCGGGAAGTTATATTCAATATCCCATGCATCTTTAGCGTAAAATACTAGATTTTCATGCTGACTCCAACGCAATTTCTCAGGATCAATCCCTAAATCATTCACATACCAGTCAAATCTATCTTTCTTGATCGCCTCGTAAGCCTCTTTATTCTCATTTGGCCTAACGAAATACTGAGTGTCAGCCTGCTCGAATTCACGAGTTCTAAACAGGAAATTCCTCGGGCTAATCTCATTGCGAAAGGCTTTGCCAATCTGAGCGATGCCAAATGGCACCTTCATGCGAGTACTGTCAACGATATTCTTGAAGTTGAGATAGATCCCCTGACAAGCCTCACCTGGTAGATAAACTGGACGCTCATCTCGGCCCGTAAAATCACCAAGGTTTGATCTGACTAGTAAATTAAATGCTCGAGCACTCGAAAAATCTTTCTTGCCGCAGTTCGGGCACTTTATCTCATCACGATGCTCATCAAATATCCGATTCATTTCTTCTTCGGACATCTTCTCGTCAGCCTGGACGCCGATAGCCGCTAGCTCTTTATCTACCCTGATGCGTGCATTACAATTCTTACACTCAGCAAGTGGATCAGAGAAACCACTGGTGTGACCGCTTGCCTCCCAGACTTTGGGATTTTTAAACATCGCACTATCTAGACCGACATAGTCCTCTTTCTGATAAACGTTAGCTCGCCACCAAACTTTCTTGATATTGTTCAGCAACTCAACACCATACGGGCCAAAATCATACAATCCCGATTCGCCACCATAGATATCACTTCCAGGATAAACAAATCCCCTACGTTTCGATAAACTGATGATATCTTCCATTTTTACGCCTGACATACTGCATTCTCCTTAATTCTTGGGTAACTTCAATGGATTATAGCACAATTTGACCAAAACGATCGTGCTTGATACCCTAGATATAGTAAAAGGTGGGCAAGTTTATCTAACAAGGAGGGTTGCAGATTTACATTATGCCTATTTTATCTGACTCCATAATGTATATGCTATACAGGAGTATATAAATCATGCGTGAATTTCTTCCAGAAAGCTTCGTAAACGAAGGGCCGCCTGTAGACCAGGGTCGCCAGGTAAAATTAGACATTATTGCAGATCCTAAAACCCCTCCCCTACATGCTCTCGTGTACAGCTCCAAGCAGCCCCTGGTCATATTAGACTATGCCCCACTAGAGCCTTATTCGGGCGACCCCAACATCCGACAGGGGTCTGTTACAGTCCCTAGAGAAGGCGCTCACTACACTATCCGAACACGAAGTATATTTGGCGAAGACCTAGTCGATCCCAGGGCGAAAGAAATGGCATTTCCGCATGGTGAATCACACCCTAGAGGTGTGATCCTCCCCGAAGAGGAGGACATTGAGACTAGAGAAAATAAACCAAATATAGACAAAGTTGAACGCGTTATTTATGAAGCGCAAATCCTTGAGTTGACCAATCAGCTCCCAGGTATTCCAAAAGAGATTCGTGGTACATATCGAGCCGGAGCCCACAAAGCTACCATAAGCTACTTAAAAGACCTAGGCATAACGACTATTGAGTTTCTACCCCTGCAGCAATTTATATCGGAACAACATCTAATCCAGGACGGTATGGTGAATCATTGGGGCTATAATACTCTTGGTTTTTTTGCACCTCACGACAAATACGCCTATAACAAAAATCCCGGTGGGCCAACTCACGAATTTAAAAAAATGGTAGACGAGCTACATAAAGCTGGCATCGAAGTATTTCTCGATGTAGTTTACAACCACACCGCTGAAGAAGGGGATGGAGGGCCTGTCCACCACCTAAAAGCTCTATCGCCGAACTCCTACATAATGGAAGCTGGACACCATACTGGATATACAGGGTGTGGCAACTCTATAAACATCTCCGATCCAGCCACCCTCGATATGATCATAGGCTCCTTGAGATACTGGGTTAAGGACATGCATATTGACGGCTTTAGATTCGATCTGGCAACTACTATGATTAGAGATAAATACGGGCGCATAGATTTCGATAATAGCCCCTTTATCTCTGCCCTAAAAAAAGACCCTGACTTAAGCAAGCTCCTGGCAGAAGGAAAAATAATCGTTGAGCCATGGGATGCTGACGTAAACAGCTATGGCATATCAAAGGGCAGGTTCTCGCCAAACGGTATGCTGGAATGGAATGGTGATTATCAAAAAGCTATAAGACACGCCATGGTCGGCAGGTGTACGCTGGGCTGGATCGCAACTTCACTGGGCAGTCGAGGTAGAGAACACCCTACTATCACCTACTGGGGTACTCATGACGGATTTTCAGCAAGAGATATAGTTAGCTATAACCAAAAACATAACCTATACAACGGTGAGGGTAATAGTGACGGCACAAACGATAATCACTCATACAATCATGGCCTAGAAGGTCCTTCCGACGACGCAAGTATTCTATTGGCGCGCAGAAACGCATTAGATGTTGCACAGATGCTCACCTTGCTAGCCAGAGGAATTCCGATGATCCCTGCTGGTGATGAGCTGGATAGAAGCAAGGGTGGCAACAATAACACTTATTGTCGTAAAGAAAACGACCTAAATCGATACGATATAAACTCTTCGAGTTTAGCTAACTCTAAAAGCGAAGAATACCGACGCCACAAACTGACCAAAAAATTAATCAAGCTACGTAGAGACTCCAAGGTTAGTTCTATAAACCTTCAGCCCGACACTCAGTGGCGAGATATGTGGGGTGGCGAGATGCTCCCTGGTGAAATAGCTAGGCGCAGCCAAGATAAAGTTTTCGGCATGGTAGCAGCCCTTGGATATGCATTAGGCAAAGGAGGGAATATGCAAGGAAATATCAATGAAGAACTTATAGTCTACTATAATGGCGAAACTGGAAAGGACAGCGTGACAGTGCAGCTACCCAATGATCGAACAGGCTGGGAGGCTGAAGTATTATTAACTTCCGGAAAAGACGAACCTCATAGTGGCGGCCCAGAAATTATCAACGGAAAATTCGAACTACATAGACTAGGTGCTGTAGTTGTACGACTCAGTAGGCCTAGTCAGGCACCTATCTCCACCGATAACACTGATGCTCTGCCCGCTGCCGCCTAGCCCCTAGCCACCAACCAACACTCAGCCACCACCTCATCTATACCACCAATTTGTGCGACAACAGATAGAGGCTTTGCCTGGATAAGCCGTAAAAGCTTGATGTGATCAGCGTCTAAGCTCCCCTGTTCAGCTGGACGCATGGCTCGTTCGTACTCATCGTACATATAGGTTTTATTTTCCTGTAAAGGCTTGTTATGCACGTCTGTGCGAAAATTAAAACCTTCACCCAACAAACTAGCGTATTGTACATAAAACCAAGATTCAACCAACTGACGATTAACGCTTAAATCATTTAGGTGGCGCAGTACCGATGAAAGCACCTCGTACCACTCTGGCTCGTCAACTGTTTCACTGGCCTTGGCCACCAGCTTCATAGCCTCATAGGCAAACTGCATCCGCTCGTAGTCCTCAAGGATGTGTCGATAAAACTCAACCAACCTGGCGGACGTCAGCAAGCCTAGTTCGCCCCTGCCCTGTCGGATCACTACGTCTGAAATGGCAAATAGCTCGATACCCCCAGCCAATTTGCTCTTTTCACGTCTGACACCTTTCGCCATAACAGATTGACGACCTCTTGAAGTTAGCAGTTGTAAAACTCGATCAGCCTCGCCATAGTTTGTCCGACGTAAAACTATGGCCTTAAGTCGCTCCCCCTGGTTAGTAGCCATTTAGGCAAGCTCCTTAATAACCTGGTCGATATCACCTGGAGTCATGGTAGTTTTACCTAACACCATATCAACTCCCAGGGATGAAAGTGCGTCTGGCTCTAGCCCACCGACGGCCGAGCAAACTACGACGGGGATCTCAGACAAATCCTCATGGCCTTGCATCTCATTTAACAAGGCGATACCCGTTTCTGTAGCGAGTAACAAGTCAAGGAAGATTAGCGCAGGCAAGTCTTCGTCTATCATGTCTAGGGCTGATTGCGGCGAATTTGCCGTTCTAGTGGCAAAACCACTCTTTCGGCAACGAGAATCAATGATTTTCACCCAACGTGGATCATCTTCGACTATCAAAATATCTTTCATACTAAGCTCAACTGAGTTGACAACGGCAAATCAACAAAAAATGTCACTCCGTCCCGATGACGGACTAAGCCAATCTCCCCGCCCATGGTTTTAGCAAATTGCGAAGCTAAAAATACCCCTAGCCCACTACTGTCAGGACGAGATTTAACAGTTTTTAGATGATTCATCTCAGAGATCAGTCGCCGATAGTCTGCTAGTGGCATCTGTGGCCCAAAATCCCTAACCCCAAGCCGTACATAACCGCCTAGACGGCGAACGCTAACCTTAACCGGTGTTTCATCCTCGGTGTACCTCAAGGCATTGTTTAGGAAATTAACCATCACTCGACTGAGAAGCTGATGATTTGCTACGATGAGCATATTTCGTGGCGACTTTGGCCAATAAATTCGCCTTTCATACGCCTCGGCCATCCATGACATCTCTGTAGCTAGCGATCGGCAAATCGCCAAAGGATTGACCGGCTCCAGGGGAAACAGCGATGGTTGTAAATTCGCCATCTGTGCGAGATCTTGCACTAACTGCAATGCCTGTTCAGAGGTGCCGATCAGCTGTCTTTGATAATCTTTTCGCTCAACCTCAGACAAATTATCGTCTTCGAGCGCCAACCCAAACTGTCTCATCAAAGCTATCGGAGATTTTAGCTCATGAGCTACCACCAACAGACTCGGCAACGAAGCGAGCTTATCACCCCTATAATTTCCCCCTGACATACTCTACTATCTAGTATAGCAGAGGCGTTGGGTCGACGAATAGTTATTCAACGAATTTGACAGTATCAAGGACCGCTTGGAAATCCGGCTTGAAGGTATCGGCATCTGTCGAGAAACGGATAGTCTTGTCCCGTACCCGCATCAAGACAACCGACCCTCGGAGCTCTTTAGAAAATGCACCGTCCAACCTAGTAGAAGCATTGCCATTAAACTCTGGAGTAGATGATTTTATCTCACCTTTTTTAAGCAAGCTAGCATATGAATCAAGCACAGTATCATAATCTTTGTTAATAATCTCTAGTCGCAAAGCATAACGGCTATCTTTGGAGTTAACAGACGGAACCGTCACAGGATGCAGATAAGCTTGATAATCACCACGATCACCGCCATCGCGACTAATATATACACTCCAAGTTCTTGGATACATAAAACTTACTCGACCATACTCCGCAGGACCAACAAATTCTAACTTTGGATTTTTATAATCTTCCTGAAATTTAACATAATCCTCGTCAGCTTGTTCTTTTTTTGCCTCAGCGACGGCAATTCTCATCTTGCCGGCAACATCAGTCTTTTGCTCCGAATACGCCAAATAAGCCCACGTAGCCAACGACGCAACTATCACAAACATTACGATTGCACTGATAGCGGCAACCATCCACCCATTTACCATACCTTGTTGATATAAATTCTTATGCTTCATACTAAGCATTATAGCCAACTCTTGCCTATCAGTAAAGCACCTACTTTTCACCAACTACCTGAAAAACCTGCTCTAAAGAATTGATACCCTTCTCGATATCAGCCAAGAGATTTTTTGCCTGTTGATATTTACTAGTTGCACTATCCAAAACGAAATCATCACCCTCAAACCAAGCCACTAGCTCATTTAACTTAGCAATCTTTTCATCCAATGATAGTTCTTGATCGTTCTTCATAGCTTTTAACCTCCGCTTTAATTTTATGCTTTTTAGTAATTATTTCTACCTGAACGCCGACTTCTACCTCTCCCCGTAGTAATGAGTATCCACGCGCCAAAATATTTTCTGGATTGTAACTTTCAATCAGCTGCTGTTTGTCGGCTATTTGCCCTCTTAGCTGTCCGAGTCTATTTTCAGCCGCCAGGCGACACCTCTCAACACTGTCTCTAGCTATAGTCTGAGCTCGACGCAAGGCGTCTCCTAGCACTCGCTCAATCACCATGTAGCTAGATTTCACGTTCGTCAATAGATCATCCTTGCTAGGCAATAATAAATAAGCTGCCTGGCTCGGTGTAGCCGCTCTCACATCAGCCGCAAAATCAATCAACGTCTCATCGACTTCATGGCCAATCCCCGTCATGACCGGCACTCGGCTACCGACAACAGCCCGAACTAACTTTTCATCACTAAACACCGCCA
>CAZAOX010000035.1:0-6896 GCA_964486985.1 uncultured Candidatus Saccharibacteria bacterium | reverse complement strand
GTCGCTTGCAGCCAGTTTATGTTGGCGAGCCAAGTCTGGACGATACGATAGCTATTCTGAGAGGCTTGCAGGAAAAGTACGAAGTACATCATGGCGTAAAGATTCTTGATGAGGCAATTGTTGCGGCTGCTAGGTTGAGTGATAGGTATATCACAGAGAGGTTTTTACCCGATAAGGCGGTCGATTTGATAGACGAGGCGACTAGCTCGCTAAAGATGCAGTTAGATTCAAAACCTGTGGCCCTAGATCAGCTTGAGAGGCGGATAATGCAACTCCAAATCGAGCAATCCGCTCTCAAGAAAGACAAAACTGACTCAGCCACTACCAGGAAGGCGGAGATTGAACAAAACATAGCTGAATTGAAGATCGAAGCAGATAAGTTGACCGATATCTGGAACCGTGAAAAAGAATTGATTGAAAAAGTGAATATTTCTAGTGAAAAATTAGAGAAACTAAAATTACAGCTTGAGACCGCAGAGCGAGACGGCGATCTGTCGACAGCTGGTCGGATAAAATATGGTGAAATACCAGAGCTGGAAAAATTATTAAGTACTTTGAGGAGTGAAATAAATCAAATACCCGAGGGTGAGCGGATGCTTCGAGACCAAGTATCAGCCGATGATATAGCTGGTGTAGTAGCTCGCTGGACTGGTGTGCCAGTCGATAGGTTGCTTGAAAGTGAGACGAAAAAACTAAGTCAGCTAGAAAGTCGCCTCCACGAGCGAGTAGTTGGTCAAGATAAGGCGGTATCGGCAGTTAGTGATGCAATTCGTCGTTCACGAGCTGGGATAGGCGATCAAAATCGCCCAATAGGCAGTTTCTTGTTCCTTGGTCCAACAGGCGTTGGTAAAACTGAGCTAGCTAGAAGTTTAGCAGAGGTGTTGTTCAATGATGAGCATGCGATGCTTCGCATCGATATGAGTGAATACATGGAACAGCATGCGGTGTCGCGTTTGATTGGCTCGCCTCCAGGCTATATCGGCTATGAACAGGGAGGCCAATTGACTGAGGCTGTTCGTCGTCGACCGTACAGCATAGTTTTATTTGATGAGGTAGAAAAAGCTCACCCTGATGTATTTAATATTTTACTACAAGTTTTAGACGATGGACGACTGACTGACGGGCAGGGGCGAACAGTTAATTTCAAAAATACTATCATCATCATGACTAGCAATGTAGGTTCTGGAGAGGTCGATTTGACTGATGACAATGCTCTCCATACGATGCTTCGGCGCCATTTCAAACCAGAGTTTATCAATCGAATCGATGACATCGTGGTGTTTGAGCAAATAAATAAGGAAGCTATGACGCGTATAGTCGAAACTCAGTTGAAGCGTATCGTTCGAGAGATAGTTGCCAATAAGGGTATCAAGCTGGTATTTGCTGAGTCTGCCAAGGAACTTTTGGCTAACGAAGGGTTTGATGCTCATTATGGGGCTAGACCGCTAAAAAGGCTGATTCAGAATAAAATACTTAATCCACTCGCTAAAATGATAGTTGAGGGTGGCGTCCGAGGTGATTCTACGGTCACTGTTGACGCTAAGGATGACCAGATAGAGCTATCGGCTAGTTTGCAGACTTAGTGGTGAAAATTTTTTCCTTATAGAGTTTAGACTGTTTTGATAATTCTTTATCTAGAGTGTCTGGGCCACCAATTTCTTCCATTAGAGTTTGGCGATCTGAGAAAAGATTTGTGCCTAGGCCGAGCCTGTCCCCGTCAATCTGGACACCCATAGCAGCCAGGGTAGAGGGGTACATATCTATGGTAGAAAATAGTCGACCTTGTCGTTTTACGGCTTGGGCCTCTGAATTGATAAATACGTTATAGATAGTCCGTTTATATCCTGGTGAGGTTATAAGTTTGTCATAATATGCAGTCTGCATACCTAGGTGGTCACCAGATATTATGATTGTAGTGTTTTCAGCAAAATCTTGGTCTTGTATCCACTCGACGAATTCACTAACCTGTTTTGATGAGCAGGCATGGACGTTGTCGTATTGATTATCGTACGGGGTCGGGCAGGTCTTATCTAGGTAGCCATCCGTAAAGTGTGTATCGACAGTCAGCATCTGTAGATTGAACGGTCTATCAAGTTGGGATAGTCTCTGTAGCTCTGTTTTAGCGAATTCAAATAATTTTTTATCTTCATAGCCCCACCAGACATGATAATCTTCAGGTATTTGTTTAGTTTTTTTGGCGTACTTATAATCTTGAATGGAGTAATTTCCGTGTTGGAGCAAGAGCTTATCTCGTCCGCCGAAGGCTGCAGTAGAACCCATTATAAATGTTTGATTGTAGCCTTGGCCCTCGAGTATATCACCTAGGCTATAGGCTCCTGGTAGAAACTGCTTGAGCGTATCCATCGAATTATGGTCTTGCCCGAGCCCTTTGGCCTTCAGAGGTATACCTGCAGTTTGAGCGGTCAGCCCAGCTACAGTCCAAGTTGTTCCAAATACGGGCAGTGCGCCACCGAGACCAGCTCGAGTGTGCGAGAAGGAGGTGTTTTGTGGGTTAGTCGCTAGAACTTCAAGTTCTGGCACTATTGATTTGCTAGCTTGACCGCCATTATCTTTTGACATTAGTGTATTTTCCATAGACTCTAAATATATGTATATAAGGTTTCTTGGCTGTTCTGGAAAAGTCAGCTTGGCACTACGGGGTTCTATATAATAATCTTCAAAGACTTGGCTGGTCTGTCCGAGTGATAATAAAAATCCAACTGCGCCAAAACTCGCCATAAGGACTACTAGGGATACTGAAAATATAACACCGGCGTAACCTACTTTAAATCGCAAGGGTATCCTAGACGGATTGATTTTGACAAGTTTTTTTCGCCCGAAGAGCGACAAGTCAGCCTTGATGTAGATTCGATTGCGGTAAAAATCAATGACTGGTAGCAATAGTAAGAAAAATATAAACAAAGTAATCATCAAATTGTCGCGAAACGCTTCCAGGAAGCTGGTAGTGTTGCCGTCTATCAGGCCGTTTGATAGATAAAATATAATTTCATCGATTTGAGCATCTCCAAAATTTTCTAGCTTGTAGCGACTCGTGACAATCAAAAGCGAGGACAGTAGCAGTAACACCAAAATAGAAACTTTGGCTATCAGTCTGCGAGCTGACGGGTTATTTTTTAGCATTTTGCTTGACCTCTAAGGCCACAGTATGCTCAATCAAGTTAACTACAAAAGGCATGATGACAGCGAAAACGCTGGAAAGAATAAGATAAAATATAAACGACTTTCCAGTATAGGCAACTTCATCCTTGCCTATTAAGTATAGAATCGTCAGATGACTTAGGCCGTTGATCAAAACTAACATCGTTCCATAAAAGAAAAATAATTTCCTAGTTGATAAATTGCTCCGATAAAGATGATTGTAAAACCCAACCGCCATTAGGGCTGGCGCTGATAGTGCGATTAATTCTTGCATAAGAGATATTATAGCATCGATCAGAAAGGTCAATCAAACAGCGCATAAATTAGCGACATATGATAAAATTATAAGAGGTAATCATGAGGGATAAATTGGTGGTTTTAGGGATCAATGTTAAAAAAGCCTTCTCGGGCATGGGCAGGGTTTTTAGTAATCTTAAATATATAATTTTAGCAATAGTTTTAGCCTTTCTATTCTCGTTGTTGATATATTTTTCTATAAATTATTCGTTTTATGGGTCACTACTCTTTTCTCAACCCGCAGGAACCATCGGCCTGCTGGCTATGTCTACGGTAGGCAGTTATTTTGCTGACATGAATGGCATATTGCTTTTTTCCCTGTCTATTCTTCAGGGGGTGGCTTTGTCTTTGTTGATTTATAATTTTCGTAATGGTCAGCAGTTAGATAAAAAAACCGCAACTGGTAGTGGGTTGGCTGCTATAGCGGCGGTTATTGGTCTAGGATGTGTATCGTGTGGGACTTCGCTAATTGTGCCAATTGTGACGCTGATATTCTCCTCATCGTCATACCTGTTGCTAAATGCCGCAAACGCTATAGTTTTGTCGTTGGCTATTTTACTGAGTGTTTATTCGATATATAAAATGGGCTTGATAGTTCATGTCAACTATTTAACAAATCAATGGATGCAGGAGGCAAAAGATGCAAAAGTATGATAAAGGCGGAGTGATTGCATGGGTGTTTTTAGGCGGAGCGGCAGTATTTCTGATAGCCTTGTTTGTTTTTAGCGTCAATAACAAGGCGCCGAGCCTGCATCTAAAAGATGCTCCGTGGCGAAAAGAGATGTATCTTGGCAAAGCAGACGCACCAAATAAATTTGTCAGGTATACTGATTACTTTTGTCCATATTGTGCCGATTTGCAACAAGAAACTTCATCTGACAAATTTCGTAAAGAGTATGTCGATAGCGGTAAAGTTGGCTACGAAGCGAGGATTATCACAGTCCTAAGCGAGCAGAGCGTCAATACCGATCAGGGCGCAGAAGCGGCTCATTGTGCGGCTGACCAGGGCAAGTTTTGGGAGTATTCGGATGATATAGTGCCACGAATTAAGGAGGATTTTTTCGACAAGGGGATAGGTGTGAAAAATGTAGCCAATCCTAAGCAAATCGAAAAATTAGACATCGCCTATTTCCAGAAATCAGCCAAAACCGTTAATATGGATGTAGACAAATTTACAACATGTGTCAAAAATAAAACTCATGCAAAACAGATAGAAAAAGATACTCAAAAGGCTATTAACTACGGCGTGACAGGCTTGCCATACGTAGCAATCAATAACTTCTCAACTTCAGGCTTCCAGGGAGGCTGGCAGGGGCTAGAACTACTGTTGAAGCAAGGCGGAGTCCAATAGAGAGTACTTACGTTGCTTCATCCGTCAAGGATATCTTTTATGGATTTAAGTAGTATAGGACGCGCTTTGTCTGTAAAGTCGTGATTTGCTTTTTGCTGGATGAGCAGAACCTTACCGGACAGAGCGGAATAATCAGTCTCGCCTAAAACATCGTCTTCCAGTGCTTCGATGACAATTACTTCTATATTCTGCGATAGCTGATTGTATAGGGAGACGGGGTTTGATATCCTGTCTCTACTCTGCCAATAGTCCTGCTTGATTATAGTTGTGCTGCCATCTCGTCTCGGGTAGCTGACAACGCCATCGTCAACTACAGTCTCTCTGCGCTCTGATATTTGCTTTAGCTTTGTTTTACTATCAAGAAGGCGTGTTGGGGGCGCCAGTAAGATAGCTTTCCGCAGACCCTTTAGGTTAGCTAGGCCAGCAACTACAGACCCCTGTGAGTGGCATATGAGATCAATGATTGCGTCAGGATGTTTTTTGCGTAGGGTTGCATATTGTGTTCTAAGCATTTCAGCTTGTTCGTGGAGTGGCGCAACGGTTAGAGAGTTCCTCTGCTCATCGATCTGATTGTAGTCAAACATAGCGTGTTGAAAATTATTCAGCGAACTTGCTATGTCAGTGAACAGGTCCCTGTCGTCTTTTTTAACGCCAAAGCCGTGAGAATATAGAACAATTTTATCTGTAGTCATAACAATAATTATATACTGGAAAACCGTCGGGCCTGCATACTCGTGACAATTCGGTCTTACTGTAATGCTAAACCTATCATATGTCTTGATGAATTGGTCGGGGTGACTGGACTTGAACCAGCGACCTCACCGTCCCGAACGGTGCGCGCTTGCCACCTGCTCCACACCCCGACGTATATATCCCAGTATACTCCTGTTTGCGGTCTCATCAAACAGAGGCCATTTCTCTAATTAGCCTTGTCCGGTTGACAGAGTCCTCTAGTTGGTCTAATATCGATACTTAGAGCTAAAGCTTAAATAAAAAAGGTCGAGATTTGAAAAATAAATTACAAGAAGGTGTCGTATGTTAATCGCAGTAACTTTTGTCTCATCGAGACGTAAAAAGGTTGCAGTAGACGTAATTCCTGCGGAGTGGCGAAACTTTATCGCACACTAGATAACTGCAGATAGTCAAGCAGAGCTTATTTGGAATTAGCCTCTATAGCTTCATCAAGAGTCTTTTTGATGGTTTCTGTTGAACTTAATTCTTCTCCAGTGAGTAGTTTACCGTTAAGAAATACCGTTGGTGTGGCGCTAACGTCAGCTTTTCGAGATAAGGCGATGTCAAACTTAATCTTTTTATTGACAGACTCACTCTTCATATCTTCTCGAAATTTATCTATCTTTAGCCCCAGCCCAGAAGCATATCCTTCAAACAAGCCACCCCTATCTGTCGCACTTGCTGAACTCCACTCGGTCTGATTAGTAAACAGAACATCCCACATCTCCCAAAACTTACCTTGCAACCCCGCGGCTTCAGCGCTTGCTGCTGCAGCCATGGCATTAGGATGGCTATTCGGTATAGGGAAGTGCCGATAAATGAATCGAAAATTATCTTTATGCTCTTTACTTTGCAAAATAGGGGTGAGGTTGTCATGAAATGTCTTGCACCCTGGGTAACACTGGAAGTCTCCGTACTCGATCATCGTGACTTTGCTTTTCGAGTTGCCAAAAACATGGTCGCCTATATAGCCATTTCGGTCTTCTGGCTCAAAAACGCCCATAGATTTACTTTTTGAGATGTCATCGGTATTTAGTTTATTTTGGCTAGATAAATAAAACATCCCACCAACAACTACTCCGATAATTACTGCAAATACTGCCCAATGTTTTCCGCTCATAAACTCCTCCTTCGTTCAAATTATCAGTATAGCTGAAAATCGTATACAATTAAACCGTGATATATCTTGTATTGATACTCGCACTTGTCGTCGTTCTCCTGTCTGGCATTCAGCCAGCCAAGATTGGACTGACCAGTTATGAGCTACGGAGGCGCAGTGAAAGCCAGAAGTATCGGGATAGCTTAGAGTATAAGCGTGCATCATATCGCCACATCGCTGTCGCCGTCATCAACCTAG